>JAWBSH010000005.1 GCA_038843015.1 Zestosphaera sp.
GGCTTAAGACTGCCGTCACTCCTCCAGCACCAGTCACAGTACCTAGTGAGTTCGTAGTAGTAGCCACTCCCGCAACTCTCGAGCCGTCAGTGAGTGTTATGTCAACTCCTTCTAGCCTGAGGTCTCTGGGGAGTAGGTTCTGGACAGTCAAGTACAAGACTAGGTTATTCCCTGCTACAGCACTGCTGTACCTAGCTATCGCCACGTCTGTAGTAGGCATCTTAGCCATAGTACTGTCTAGCCAAGCCTTAATACCGAACGCGGCTACTACCGCAACCAGTATTAGTATTAGAGCAACAACAACCTCGCTAACGCCCCTAACCCAGAACCTGCGAGACCCGGCCGTATTAGACACCTCACTAGAAAGAAAAAACTCCTTATAAAGACTCACGAAACAGCGAGAGAGGAGAGATGAGGGAGTTATTGTGGGTAATGAATTAAACCTAAAAACTAATCTTTCTTAGGCCTCAAGCCACGTAAGACGAGAAACGCAGTCACTAAGACTACAGGGATGACAACCCACACAGGCTCAGGTATCGGCACAGGACTCTGAAGCTCTGGATACTCGCTACCAATCAAGTACAACACGAGACTACCCCCTTCTAAAGCAACGATAGCTATCTTTCCTGAACCACCGTCCTCACCACCAAGAATCTTAACATGGAGCGGCGTGTTATGAGTATTTCGATCCATCCCGACAGGAAGTACCCAAGGCTCTAGAACACCCCCAACGCTATTATAGAAAGCCACGACAAGATTCCTCTGCCCAGTATCAAGCTCGTTAACGGCATATGGAATAATGAACTTCCCCGAGCCAAGGTCGTAAGCAACCTTTACGAAGCTAGCGTTCCTGTCAGCAAGTGTGAGAACACCAGAACTAGAACCACTTACATCGATAACGCTCAAGTTAGCCCAACCTAAAGTATTCCAAGCAACAAGCCAGTGAGTCTCATTACTCGCAATCCAAGGATAGAAAGTAGTACTAGAGCCAACACTAACTAATGAACTCCTAACGACCCCAGGAGTTTCTTGCGTAAGATCGACTACAGCATAAATCAGAGAAGTACTAGATTCATTATAGACTGTCAACACACGCCCACCACTCAATAATCCAGCAGTATACATGGGGTAAACATTATAGTATGAATAGTATGAAGAACCGATAGCATATGTGGTCGCGCTAGGACCTTGATCGCCTTCACGACAATCAACACAGTGAGGGCTCGGCACACTTAGGTCGTATCCGGTCGTAACATTACCGTAAATCCCGACCATATCATGTGCTGTATTATCACCACCGAGATTATACCCTCTAGCAACTATGTAGAACCTCCTAGTAACCTCATCAAATAGTAAACCACCCATCACATCAACACCTATCTTCGGCACAGGCGACCCACTATAGATTACAGCGTATTTATACTCGCTTGTATATGAGGGCATGCTGTTAAGTAGGTTAATAGTATACCTACCTATAGTTGAGGTCTGAGAGCTATAACCCACTACCCACCACTTACTACCATCTTGGTGTATGTAGTGAGTGACTGTCGGGTGGTATTGGTTATAGCCGTGGTATATGTGTTGAGGTGTCGTAGGCTCTAGGTCTGGGTCTACTGGCACGTAACTATAAAGAACTGTCCGATCTTTACTTGTCGTGCCGACTCTCCTAGTGTAGTTTGTCCATACTAGGAGGAATCCTGTCTCATTCGCAGCTATATCTATCATCCCCCTAAACACGTTCGCGTACTTGCTCTGTGTTGGGTCTGAACTATATTTGTCTGGTCCGTACCTATACTCCCTCACTATATCACCGTCTTTACTCACAACGTATATTCTCAATGCCCAGTCGCCGCCATATTCAGAGAAAGCTACGCCTAAGTATTTGTGGTCTGGTGTGGTAGCGACTCTAACACCCCAAGATGTCCCATAGCTTATATCTCCTGTGTAGAGCGGTATTTTATTAATGGTTGGTAGTTTTTCTTTTTCTTTCTCGTATGTTATGTAGAGACTCCACTTGCTAGGGTTGAAGTCGTTCTCAAGATCTTCTATGTTCGCGTACTCGTTCTCGACCATCCACTTATTCACGTTTAGTAGGGTAGTGTCGTCTACTCTTACGTAAGCTACTGCTATTACTCTGCCGTACTCGTCGACAGCGTTTTCACTCTTATCTATATCTAAAAGAACTACACCACTATAATTCGCGAGTAATCCTATCAGAGCCTCCCTAGCTTCAGCTCCTTCAGGTTGGTTCAGCTCGGGCGCGTCTATGTCAGCTAACCTAACCACGGTTCTGTAGCTTCCCTGAACATATACTGGAGGTGAGATGTGGATCGTGTCTCCATCTACTACGTGAGTTACTACTACTCTTGCGTGAGGGAAATCATCATGTATTCCCACACCATCTGAGGCCTTAATTGGTTTTGGTATTATTGCTGTCGTTAATGTTAAGAAGATTATGACTAGTATTAGTAAGCCGAGTTTCTTATTCAATGATGTCACACCAATTAAATTATTCGCGTCCTAAATATAAAATTCTAACTACGTAATCATCTGAGTTAATGTTTGAGTAGTGATTGAGTTTGGGTGTTAATTAATTGCCTTAAGCGCGTTCTTTAGTGTCTAGTCTCTTTTTGTGGTCTTTGATATGGTCTGCCAAGATTGAGTGCTTTTCTAGTCTTGATTGATTTGCTAGCTCTTATTTTATGGTGTGCTGGGCTGTTGCGTGTGGTATTCTCTTACTGACTTAGAGTTCTAACTGACCTAGTAATTATGTGGGGGTTGAGGACGTGTCGAGATTTCTTTAACTTCTGTAGTGCTTAGTAAGTGTTCTAGTGTTAAGTCGTGCTCGTCTTCTCTTGCTGAAGTTCTTTCTTCAGAGACTTCACAAACATCAAGACACTTGATGTTTTCTTCCCCGTACTTCACGGTGAGTGGTGTGTTTGAGTAAATCTTCAGCGTGTGTGGGTTCTTGAGAGAAGGCTCTATACTTACTATAGTCTCTCCAGAATCTATTATGCCGCACCAGAGCCCCCTACAGCACAGTACCCCGTCTATAGTAGCCCAGCAATCAACTCCTAGGTCTTTAGGTACTCGCAAGACTTCCTTAAGTCTCAAGTCAATAACTCTCAGGAAATCTCCGAGGTCATCAACTACTAAGTTCCAGGCAGACGCGCTGCCTGCTACGCTCACGTAATCTACTAGAGCTCCCGAGTCAAGAATCTTCAGCTTCTTTCCTTCTATGAAGGCGGGTAGCTCGTGAATGAAGCCTGCGAAACTACCTCCAGACCTGACTAAGGGCTTCAGTTCTTCTTCGTCGACGTAGAGGAGCCACTCGCCAGACCTGAGTAGAGGCCCTCTAGGAGTGCTCGCCACGGCCTCGGCAGGAAACCCTACCTCGTAAGTCTTGCTCTCCTGAATAATTATAGACCTGCCATCACTGAATACGCAAGAACCTATCTTGAAGCCTAGCGAGCACTTAATAGGCTTCTCCTCGTAGGCGTCGCGGTAGACTACGTAGTCATCATAGCTAGCTAAAATCACGTGAGCGCTACTCCCGTCATGAACTGCCACGACTAAAGCTCCCGGCCTTGCCTCACTAGCTAGGGTCTCACCAACAAACACGTAGTCTCTAGTGATTACTTTATAGTTTTTAGCGTCTCTCACTATAGCTACCCCGTGTTCTGGGTGTGAGAAGCCTGCCAATGCAGAACACTCGACGAGGTCTCTAGAAACGTGTACGGGATTCTCACACGAGTAGCTGGCTTCTGCGAACCCCCTGAAGCCGGCTCGGGAATTTAAAGTTATTTTAGGCTGTATCTTTAAGCCCTCAACAACTAATGTCTCTAAGTCGTAGGGGGAGAGAACTACTCTACTACCTCCTAATTCGGTGAGGTCTATGAAGTGCTTTACTGTGTAGGGTATCACGACCTTCATTTCTTGAGTGACCTCTTCCTGAACGTGATTAACTCCACTAGAGACAGTAGCGTAGCTAGTATGAGAGACTCTAAAGAAAGTGATTTCTTCGGGTACGCGGCCGAAGCTAGCGCTAGAGAAGTCGCGAGTACTGAGAGCCCGAGTAGCTGGGGTGTTCCAGACCACAGAGCTCTCCAGAGTATGAGGAGCGAGAAGAATAAGTAAGTCATGTGCTTTAGTCTGAGAGGCCCGAAGACTCTCTCGTTAATTAACGACACATCACCTATAGTGACGAACTCGTGATATCTTGCTTCATAACTCAGTTAACTCACCTCAACTAACTCTATATCGAGTAGTATAGTAGGGTTTTGAGGGTACTGCCCTGGAGGCAGGCTCAGAGCGAGCGCGAGCACTACTAGAGTGCCTGCACGAGTTATTGACTCACTAATAGTGAAGCTCACTAAGTCAACCACTACCGACTTCCTGAGATACTCTCTAATGATGACTTTCTTGAGAGGTTGTGTAGCGTGTGTCGCGTAACTCACGTGATGTCTGTAAGTTATTACGTCTACTACTCGTGAGTTAGGTGGTAGTAGTAAGTAGTAGAGTGTTATGTTTGCCGGGACGTTAAAGTTGTTTTCAGCGAATATTATGCTCAAGGTTATGTTAACTGGCTCCTCAACCCACACGTAAGCCCCTATTAAGTCGGCGTATAGTGCTGGCGCGTTCACGACTATCCTACGATCGTTGACGAACGTTACGTCTAGCGTGCCTACACATTCTGTGTTGAGGTCGACGTCACACACGAGTTCGCTGGGTGTAGTGTTTGTTGCTAGGCTCACGTACTTGGGATGACCGTTTACGAAGCTCTGATACCTCACTGCAGGTAGTAGAGTCGCGCGCAACTCAATACTTGTTTCTTTTTGCGGAGACCAAGTAGCTAGGTTGCCGTTTTCTGTAATTACTCCCAAGATGTAGTTGTCTTCAGTGACGAGCCTGGCTAGAGCTCCCTCAACTATCTTGACCCAAGAAGACGGGGCTAACTCAACTTCTACTAAGCTACTGTATACGACGCTCGCCGCGTTATAGATCACTATGGTCTTGATTGAGGTAGCGATTGTTGAGGTAGCGTATATCGCTTCTTCTCTGGGGACGTACTTGAAGAATATGTTTTCTGCTTTCTTGAGAGACTCTATCTGCTGACTCTCCGTGAGGTAGTTTTGTTGTTGACTCATGCTGTTTAGTGAGTTTATGTAGAGTGAGGCGTAAGCTACTAAAATTAAAGCCATGACTATGGAAGTATACAAACCGGCTTCACCGACTCTGGACTTAAGCATTGAAACACCCACTAACTAGGGGGAAGTCTTTATAAGAGTCTCACGAGACCCTCAAGACGTTAACTACTTGATTCCCGACGATCAGGGAGTGCCAGTTCCTCGCTGGTAGGATGGTTAGGTAGCACGTCTTAGGCGCTAGAGAATTAACTAATTTCGCGCGGCTACCTAAGTCATCTAAGACTTGAATGTCTTCGATTATTCTGAGTCCGTAGTTACACACTATGAGGAGGTCTTTGTCGTTATTCTTGAGTAGGTAGGCTGCGAGAGTTGCTGGCTGAGTCGGGGTGACCTGACTCCTTACCGCGTTAGTGTATTCCCTAACTCTACTTACTAGGATTGCTGAAGCAGGTACTACAACGGAGAGTAGTAGGAGAGCAACTACTAGACTGCTTAAGCCCTTCACTAAAGACCCCACCAACTATTGAGTCTTGCTTATAAGGACTTCCACTCTTATTAGGGGTTGCGATTGAAGTGGTTTAAGCTAGAGGGAGTTAGCTTCACTATATTATCAGACATCGAGAGAGACTCAGTGCTTAAAGAGTGGGAAGCTCTCATATCGTCAGTTAAGTCGGGCGTGATTCTTGCTAGGAGGAGAGTCGAGAAATTCAGGTACGGGAAACACGACTTCATAGTCGATTATACAGACTTCTACTTAGGCTTGAGTGACTCGCTAAAGACTTCCATACCCTACTTTAGGTCCGTTGAGGTAGGGCCTCCCCCAAGACCTGAGGTCGCGGGTCTCGCGGGTGTCAAGACTCTGTACCTGAGTGACGGGTCTTACGCTAGAGTCTTGATCGCTTACCGCTACCCCTCAACTCTCCCCGAGTCTTTCCTCTACACACTCTTTAGTGATGTGTGGGAGGTCGCGCTGATTTTCAGGTCCGTGTCTAGGCCTAAGGCTCTGAGCCTAGTAGAGTCTGCCGTTAAGAGGAAGTCTGCTTTCGCGAGTCTTGTTGAGGCTGCTCACGAGGTTGAGGCTCTCAGAGAGCTTGGTGAGAGAGTCATGCGCGGGTCTGACTTGATAGAGTTTTACTTGCTGGTAGTCATCAGAGCTCCTGAGTTGAGAGTCTTGAACGAGGTTGAGGAGAGAGTCAAGACCTTGCTTAAGGGGTTTGGCGTGGAGGTTGAAGCCCCGCCTATTCAGAGAGAACTGTATGAGTTCAAGTTATGCGGTCTTCTAGCATGTGTTGAGAAAACCTACACAGACACAGCTAGTCTAAAACCGCTATTCTTTTTAGTAGATGAGGAGATGCATGACGACGGCGGAGTCTTTCTAGGTTTTTCCGGGTCGGGGAGTCCCGTGATGCTGGATTTGTGGAGTAAGCCTAACTTGAATTTCGTGGTTTTAGGTGTGTCAGGTTCTGGCAAGTCTATGAGTGTTAAGCTGTATCTTAAGAGGTTAAGAGAACGTGTTGAGAAAGTCACTTACGTGGGCATAGACCCTGAGTCAGAGTATACTAGAGTTGCGAGAAGCTTTAAGGCATCACCTATAGAGATTGACGAGAGCCAAGAACTAGGTCTCGACCCAATAAGACTACTTCAAGCTAACTACCTAGACATAAGTCAAGTGTCTGACTTACTCTCAGAGGTCTACGCTATACCTAAGAAGCTGCAGGGGGTCTTAAGAAAAGAACTCTTCGTCAAGAGTGACTCAGTCTCAAACATTGAAGAATTCGTAGCTAATCTCAGAGACCCTGTCTTGAGTAAGTTGCTTGAGGGAGCCGTAGCTCCCCCAGACATACGCGTGTTTAGGGGTGCGCCGCCAAAGCTCTCCAGCAACGTAGTCTTCGGCTTGAAGAGCTTGAGGAGCAAGAGGTTGAAGATTCTTGTCTCAGCCCTCATATCTACTTACGCGTACAACACACTCTTGACTAAGACTCCCGGGAAGAGCGTGTTTTTCGTTGATGAAGCCTGGTTATTCGTGGAGACTCCGAGCATATTAGGACTATTCGAGAACCTGGCTAGGAGGGGCAGGAAGCAGGGGGTAGTCTTCATATACGTGACTCAAAGAGCTGAAGACCTTGTTAGGAGTCCTCAAGAAAAGACTATACTTGAGCAGTCAGCTACTGCCTTACTCATGAGGCAGGAGCCTGAGGGGAGAGACGCGTGTAAGAAGATATATAAGCTCTCAGACGCTGAAGCAGACTACTTAACTCAAGCGCCAGTAGGTTCAGGGATTCTTAAAGCTGGGAGAAAAAGAATAACTATTCAGGTGATTCCCACGCCTGAAGAGCTAGAGACCTTCTCTACGTCCGCGTGCTAAGCCTTCTCAACACTCGGTCGAGCACTCGAGCTCGTTCCTCCTTAACCCACTTCAAGCCCTTACTAGTGATTAAGTACTTAGCTGGCCTCCCACTATTGTGTCTCCTCAGATAACCCAGTTCTTCAAGTCTTGCAAGGACCCTACCCACCTCTGTTCTCACTGCGTGATTATCTAGCTCTAAAACCTCAATGACTTTCTTGACGGTAATAGTTATTGAGTTTCCCGAGCTACTCCTTAACTTATTGTAGATTGTTTCTCTCACTGCTCTAATTATCTCATGTTTTGAAGTCTTTACATACTTCATGAGGTGCTAACCCCGCTTTACAAAATTCTTTAATGTATTTCCTCACTGTTGCTGGACTAACTATGAATCCTGCTTTAGCTAGAGCTCTGCAGAATCCGTTAACAGAGCTTAAGTCTATTTTTTCTTTGTTCCTTGTCTTATATCGTTTTACGTTATTCGTTTTTCGATCACCGATTATTTACTTCTTAAGAAGTTAATAAATATGTTGTTTTTCGTTGTACGTATTACGTATTAGTTCGATTTATATTGGTGTTCAGCAATACTGTATTGGTGATTAAGTGCCTGAGCTTGAGAAAGAACTCTTAACTACTACTGGGAGGCTCTTACTCTTTCTGGGTAGGAGTGGTGGGTTAGCTACGTTCACTGACGTTAGGAGGGTTATTGGTTCTCAGATATATTACGCGTTGAAGCAAGCTATTACTTTAGGTCTTGTCGTGGAAGAGGAAGAAGGGAGAAGAATAAGACTGACTGAGAGAGGCAGGATTCTAGCTGAGTGTCTTGCTAGGTGCTTCTAGTAGAAGTAGCTCCTCAGGAACTCTGATATTGTTTTGTCTTCAACTCTCCTCATGTAAGCTCTTATCACTGAAGCGACTCTCTTACACACTTCACTCTCTTCAAACTCTAGACATACTGCCTCAACATCTCTCTCAAGCGCTTTAAGCAACATGTAGAGGTCTGAGTGCGGCATTATTAACCCCTTAAAGAAATCTCAAGTAATACTACATAAGGACTTTAGGTGATTAAGTTACTCACACAGAGAGTTCACCGATACTAACGCTAGACACCCCCGCGCGTGAACCCCTAATCTCGTGAGACTCTACTTATATTCTCTGGCATACTTGCTAATACGAGGTTTTAGTTTCGGGTGAATTCGGTTGAGTAGTAATGCAGGAATAGTTAAGATTGATGACTCGAGAGTATTCTATGCTTTCTCACCTGACTTAGAGCCTGTAGCTAGGGTTAAGCCAGGAACGATACTAGAGATCGAGACTAGAGACTGTTTCTCTAATCAGTTAATTAGTGAAGAGCAGTTAGTCACTCAGATTGACTGGAGTGCTGTCAACCCCGCTACAGGTCCTGTATACGTTGAGGGTGTTGAGCCAGGTGATGCTCTAGTAGTTAAGATATTGAAGATAGACGTGAGCAGTGAGGGATTCTTAGTCACTCTCCCCGGTGCTGGAGCGCTTCCAGACTTAGTCAAGGAAGTCAAGGTCAGGAAGTGCTACGTCGTGGGTGATAAAGTGGTTTTCAGAGGGTCTGTAATTAACGCTAGGAAGATGGTTGGTGTAGTAGGTGTTGCGACACGCGAGAAAACCTCGACTGGAGTTCCCGGCAGGCACGGAGGCAATCTTGACACGAAGTACGTCACGGAAGGCTCAACGATATACCTCCCAGTAGAAGCTGAGGGGGCGCTATTCGGGCTTGGAGACCTGCATGCCGCGATGGGAGACGGTGAAGTCTGCGTTACTGGCTGTGAGGTCAGCGGGAGGGTCTTGGTAGTTTTAGACGTAATCAAGAAATCAGCTCCTAAATGGCCTGTCTTAGAGTACGGGGAGTGGGTTTTCGTGCTGGTCTCTAACGAAAACCTAGAGAAGGCTGTCAGAGAAGCTGTTCAAGTAAGTGTTGAGGCTATATCTCACGCTACTGGAGTGAGTTGGCACGAGGCCTACATGCTTGCGAGCGTGGCTACAGACCTAGAGATAAGTCAGGTAGTAGACCCGAGAAAGACTGTCAGAGTCAAGATACCTAAGACTATAGTTGACGTCACGAAACTACTAGAGAGTCTAAGGAGTGACGCGGAAGCGAAAACTTGAGCAAGACTCTTAAGTATTCCTCAAAAACAACTTACTTTTTAATTCTTGGCTTCACTCTAATCAAGAATTCTAGTTTCTTACCTTCAGCAGTCACGCCACTGTAGTAGTTGAAGATTCCCGAGCATTTAGGGCATTGAAGCCTCTTGACTGTGTAGAATCTGAATTTCCAGGGTTCTCTAAGTAGTTTGAAGCTCTCTTCAGGCCCTTCATAACCACAGAACGGACACCTCATGACGCAACACCCTCTTAAGCGTTACTGTTTGTTGAACCACATATAATTACTTGAAAGAGAGATTTAAGTCTTAAGACCACATCAAGAATTATTAGAGTAGCTACTTCATACTCTTAGGTGGTGTGTGTGAATCCTTACGTAATCCGGTTTATCTCAGCTAGTAGGAAGCGCGGCAAGACGTCCCTAGCTACTCGAGTAGTTTCTGATTTGATTAGTAGGGGGTATGTTGTGGGTGTTGTGAAGCACTCGAGACACTACGTTGACGTGTCTAGTAAGGATAGTAGTAGGTATCTTAGTGCTGGCGCTAAAGAAGTTTTAGTGTCTTCTAGTAGTGTTGGGGCTATCTTCTACAGTGGGTGGGTAGACGACTTAGAGTATTCTTTGAGGTACTTGAACACGCCGGTAGTCGTGGTAGAGGGTTTTAAAGAGTCTAGTGTGGGTGAAGCTATAGCAGTCGTTAAAGACTTAAAAGAGTTTCAAGCTCTGAGTGACGTGACCCGCAACATCGTTGCTGTAGTGTCTGAAGATGAGGGGTTAAGGCTTGAATTGAGTAGGTCTCTTAGGGTATTCAGAGAGAACGAGGTTAGTTTGATCACAGACTTCATTGAGTCCAGGCTTCTCGAGTTTCTCGAAGGACAAACACCTAAAATAAATTGCGGGTATTGCGGCTACGAGACTTGCAGAGCATTCGTTAAGGCTTACGTTACTGGCAAGACACTCTGGTGTCCTATGAAATCTGACGTGAACTTATTAGTGAATGACGACCCGGTACCTATGAATCCCTTCGTTAAGAACTTACTAAGGTCTGTAATAGAAGGCTTCATATCTTCACTGAAGAGGGTTGACGTAAGTAGGAAAAAAGTGGTCGTCGAGATAAACTACTGAGACTACTCTATCCTCGCCCTAAAGGCTAGGCTTTCAGCCGTAAAAGAAACTAAGATTTATTAATGTCGAGAGACTTGCCTGAGCAACACTTTGATAGGTTTTTCATCTAGGCAAGTCGCCTCCTAATGCTTAGGGAAACGTAAGTTGAGTTACGTTGTCGAGACTTTATGAGGTAGTTTAATTAGCTGGATATTCTATGTAAGATTCTATCATTATTTATAATGTTTAGAGACAATAATGTTACTGGTGATCTATGCAGTGAAGTCCTCCTCTGCTTTTCTTGCTGCTGTCTTCCTGTTCTTGCTGGTTTTAGCTCCTGTTGTGACTTCTCATAATGTCGGTTACAATTATAGTTACAAGATTTACATGAAGATGAGCTTTGAGGTTGAGGGTGTGAACCTGACTGACTCTCCAGACCCTACTAAGGTGGTCATAGTAATTAATGGCACGACAGATTCTTCAATAACTGGGTTGAGTGAGGGTAGCGTGTCTATTAGGCTGAGACCTAACCTTACTGTATCTGGTGAGGTAGAGCCTAGCAAGTTTCAGCAGAACTTACGAGAATTCCTCAATCTGATTAATACTGAAGTAAATAAAGTACGTGAGGCTAGTGTGCCCTTAAGTTTCATAGGTTACACTCTTTATGGAGACCCAAAATACCTGCTGCAGCTAGGAATAAATATCTCGTGGTTCTCAACCCCCCTAAACGTAACTACTGCGAGATTCACTACTTGGAGAGGCATCCCAGCACTACAGCTAGAGTTTGAGGAAGTCGTGACTAACACCCAGCAGGGGTATCCGTCTAATGTACGTGTTGAGGTAGAGTCATACCTAGACTCAACAACTTTCTTAATACTGTATTTCGAGGGTAGAGCAACCTGGAACCTTAGCTCTCCGGGCGGTGCAACCGCGAATTTCTTAGTAGAAGTTAAGAGCGAGTTAATCAACGTTGACGCGGTTAAGGACTTAATCACCCGAACTTATAGAGCTAGGTTTGAGGAGGGAGAGTCAAGAGTCTATGTAGCTAGTGAGAAACTAAGTGTATTGAGTCTAAACATAAGTGGAAACGACCTTCTCATGAAGGTCGGAGGCGCGGGATTCGGGGGCGTAACCATATTCACACCACAAAACATTAAAGTACATAAAATACTTGTGGACGGCAAGCCTGCAAACTACCAGATACTGAAGTGCGGTAACGAAGACGTGATTAGGGTACCGCTAACACTCAGCGAGCACGAAATAAGAATAACCTACGAGAAGACAATAAAATCGGTTGAGGAGGTACCTGTAGCGCAGGCAGGAACTAACACGTTGTTCTCGACTCTGGCAATCGTGGTCGTGTTAGCATCTATAATAGCTTTAGTTGCTTTGTTAGTATTCCTTTTTAAAGGAAAGAAATCTTACTAAGCTTGAAGTTCTTCTCATGAAGTTTTAGACACTTCTTCTTTTATTTTGAGTATCTTGTTTTTGCGTATTGTCAGCACGGGTCTTTCCGGTATTATTCCTTGCGGTTTGAATAACACCATAACTACTATCACTAAACCAACCAGAATGTATTCTAGCCATTCAGGACTTATCGGTATTATCAGTGTCACTACGTCTTTATAAGTGTATATCAGTGTTCTTATCGTGATGAATACTGTGACCCCTACTAGTATTCCTAGATTGCGGGCTAGCTCCCCCAACATCATGTATGCCCACGGCCAGAAAGTCCACGTTAATCTCGCGTACGTGTATGTCTTCATGCTCCCAGTGAATATAGCACAGAGAGCCCCATAGCCGCTATAGGTAGTTTCCCGCCCCAGGCTTCTGTAGGTTTCACTAGGGCAGGAAACAGTAAGTATAAATTAAAATTTTGAACTATCTTAATTTATTCATTGATAAAACTCCATAGAGTCTGTTAATGATTTATAGGAGGTCTATAATCTTTTGCTAATATTTTCAGTCCTTATAATGTTATAGTACATAAGTAGTGATTTATATTGGCTCGTAGGGAATTATGCATGTGGTGTGTTAAGTTTGAGAGTTGTTCTCTTGCTCGCGGTCTTATTAGTTGTTCTAGGAGTTGTGGGCGGGTCTATCGCATACTTCATGTTTATTGAAACCCCCATATCTAGTTCGGCGACAACTACACCTACTACAACTCCTATTAGTTCTGGACAGCTTAAAATAACTGATATTACTTCTGAGGGTTTCGTTGTTGTCGGTGAGGAGATTTACTGGAGGATTAAGATTTATGGTGATATAGACCTACGGAATTACACGGTAATTAATGGTGTCTACGGTTATTGGGTTGGCAAAATTAACGTGACACATCCTAAGGGGATGGAGATATTGCTTCATGAACCGCCGAACTACGTGGATGTAGTTACTCAGTTTAGTTATCTTTCTGGTGTTAGGGTGCTTGACGCCTGCGTGTATAGCTGGTCTTGGACTGAGAGTCCCTGGCCCGAAGGCACTTACGAGGTTATTGTGTGGTTGAAAGGGCCTTATGAGAACCGTACTGTGTTGTTTAAGAAAAGCTTTAATTTTAGTATGAGTCTTGAAGCAAGCGTGACCCCAACTACGTGGGAGTCCTGGAACGAAACACTAAGATTCACTATTAGGAACGAGGGCGACGTACCCATAATTGTAGAGGGAGCAGACATAATCTTAGTAGGAGATTCAGGAATTCCTTACGTGATAGGATGGTGGGAGCAGACACCACCGACAGAAACAATAATGCCCGGAGAAACAAGAGTGCTAGTAGGTCCTGCCTTAATCCGAGATAACTACAAGGAAGAACTGAAAGGAGAGACAGCAACTGTGAAAATCGTGTTAGGTGTAGCGTCAGCACCGCGAGAATACTCAGTAATAGTAGATGTAAAATTTCCTTCATGAACCAAACACACTAACCATACATCAAAGTTTTTACTTAAGCAACACTAACAAATCACTTCATAGTTGCCTCCTATTAACCTAACAGGACCCAGCAAGGAAACACATCCAGAATCGAGGTTAGCATTATTTCTTTATTTAATTTATTTAATTAATTAAGGAACTCAGGCTTTCATGCCGTATGCACCTCACGTAATGAGTTTTTGTCACTTTAGTTAATTCTGGTTCCTCAGCCACACACTCCCTTATTGCGTAGGGACATCTATTACTTAACCTACACCCACTAGGAGGATTCATAGGGCTTGGAGGCTCTCCAGACAGCATTATCTTCTTCTTTAGTTTTTTGATGCGAGGGTCTGGTTCCGGTATTGAAGAGAGTAACGCTAGCGTGTATGGGTGTCCGGGCTCGCTGAATATCTCGTCTGACGTCCCCACCTCCATTATCTTACCTAAGTACATGACGGCCACGTAGTCGCTCATATACCTAACTACAGAGAGGTCGTGTGTCACCAGTAAGTATGTTAGCTTGAGTTTTTCTTTGAGTTCTACCAAGAGGTTTAATATCTGAGCCTGTACTGAAACGTCAAGTGCTGAGGTAGGTTCATCTAACAAGAGTAGTTTAGGCTCTATACTTAAAGCTCTAGCTATAGCTACTCTCTGAGCTTGACCACCACTTAAACTAGGCGGGTGCTGATTAGCTACTGCCTCCGGAAGTCCTACTAGAGCTAAGACCTCAGCTACTCTCCTATATATTTCTTCCTTACTCATTTCAGTATGTGTTTTCAGTGGCTCAGCTATCAAATCCTTAACCCTCATCCTCGGGTTGAGAGAGAGGTAGGGGTTCTGAAACACTGCTTGAACGTCCCTCCTAAACCACTTAAGTTCTTTACCTTTAAGTCGCGTCACGTCTCTACCATCAACACGTATCTCACCAGATGTGGGCTCAGTAAGTTTCAATATACACCTAAGCGTGGTAGTCTTGCCAGAACCCGACTCACCGACAAGCGCGAAGACAGTGCCTTCAGCGACCTCAAAAGATACTCCGTCCACCGCCCTCACGTACCCTACAACCCTCCCGAAAAGGCCTGTCTTTACTGGGAAGTACTTAGTAAGCCCGTTGACTTCAAGTAACGAACTCATTTTCGCTCACCACCGTAAAGGACGCAAGCTACTCGCCTCACACCACCCACATAAGAATACTTAGGTAGTGAAACACTACACTCAGGTGTGGCAAACTCGCACCTGTCAACAAAAGGACATCCAGCAGGAGGATTTCTTAAGTCAGGTAGCGTTCCAGGTATGTAGCTCAGCCTGCCCTGAGTCTTAGTTATTGTTGGAATAGCCTTAACTAGCTTTGTTGTGTAGGGGTGTAAGGGACTCAGGATTACGTCTTCTGTAGGGCCTTCCTCAAGTAGGACGCCCGCGTACATTACTGCAGTCCTGCTACAGACTTCCCCAGCTATCCCTAAATTATGTGTTATGAGGATTAAAGTGAGGTTTAGCTCTCGTTTCAGAGAGTTAATTAAGTCAAGTATTTGAGCCTGTGTAGTCACGTCGAGCATGGTGGTGGGCTCATCTGCTATCAATATCTTCGGGTTTGTTGAGAGAGCAGCCGCTATAGCCGCCCTCTGTAGCATTCCGCCAGACAGTTCGTGAGGGTATGAATTAAGGATTCTAGCTTGGTCTGGTAACCGAACCATCCTTAGTAATTCTGCAGCTCTCTTGACAGCTTCTTCTCGATTCATGTTGAAGTGATGTCTTAAGATGTCTGTGAGATGCTCACCTACTGTGAAGAGGGGATTGAAGGTAGTAGCAGGGTCTTGAAATATCATTGAGATTTCCTTACCTCTATATTTGGTTATTTCTGGTGTTTTTAGTTTGAGTATATCTACCCCCTTGTAAAGTATAGAGCCGCTGGCTACTACGGCATTCTTAGGTAGTGATAGGGATATGGCTAGGCCAAGTGTTGACTTGCCAGACCCTGACTCACCAACGACGCAGAGTGAGTCACCAGCACTAACTTCTAGACTAACATTCTTCACTGCTTTGATGATGCCCTCAACAGTGTGGTAATGTATTGTCAAGTCACTTACTCTGAGTAGCTTTTCCTCGCTCATCTTCTACACTCTCCTCATACTCAGTATGTTTCTTAGCCGCGGGTCCATCAACTCCTTCACAGCATCTCCTAACAGGTTGAAGCCTAGAACAGTCACTACTATGGCTAGTCCTGGAAAGAAAGATATCCACCAAGCCTTACTAATTAGTTGCCAACCACTACTCACGAGAAGACCCCATTCAGGCGTTGGTGGGGGTACTCCAACACCTAAGAAGCTCAAAGCAGACGCCTCAAGTATTGCTGAACCGATATCTAAGGTTGCTTGAGTTATGACTGGCGTGAGTGAATTAGGTAGTACGTGTCTGAACATAATCCTCACCTCACTTATGCCAATTACTCGAGCCGCGTCAACGTATGGTAAGTTTCTAACACTACTTACTTGCAGGTAGACTAGTCTCGAGTACCAAGGCCACCAAGATAGTGATAGAGCCAAGATAGTATTAGAAAGTCCTCTGCCGAACGTAGCGGCCAGCGCTATAGCTAGAAGGAGTGGCGGGAAAGCTAAGAACATGTCTGTCACACGCATTAAAGCCGTGCCCGCCCTACCCCCCACGTAACCTGCGACAAGACCTACGGGGATCCCTATAGCTAATGACAAGGCTACTACACCAACACCTATCACTAGAGAGAACCTAGTTCCTAGCAGTACTCGATTGAATAAGTCTCTGCCGTACTCGTCAGTCCCGAAAGGGTGTTCTAGTGAGGGTGGCATAAACCTCCTGCTAACGTTGTATGTGAGTCCCCAAGCGTCTCCAGGCCTAGTGAGTATGTAGGGAGCAATCAGACCTACGACAACAAATAAAGAGACTATTACTAAGCCCGCTAGATAGACAGGATTCTTCCTCACTAAGTTTAGGTAGAGTCTGAACTCAGACATCAGAGTCTCACCCTGGGGTCCAGCCACGCGTGTATTAGGTCAACGACTAAGTTTATGAGTGAGTAGAATAGAGCGACTAAGATAACTACACCGATTATTGCTGGGTAGTCATAACTAAGGAGCGACATCCCCGCGTAATATCCGAGCCCCGGCCACACGAATATGAGCTCAACCATGAAAGCCCCCACCAAAGTGTAGCCAAATGATAGACCTAGAGAAGCAATCACCGGAACTATCACGTTTCTTAAAGCATACTTAAAGAGTACTATTCTCCGAGGAATCCCCCATACTTCCAGGCTTCTCACATAATTCTCATTAAGTACCTCAATCATTAAAGACCTACTCATCCTGGAGCTAAGGCTTAGAGGATATATTGACAAAACGAAAGCAGGCATTATAATATGTCTCAACACATCTATAAAAACCGGCAGGTTCCCCTGAATTATCGAGTCAAGTATATAGAAGCCTGTAATGGGTTTAAAGCCCGTTACGTACACTAAGTAGTCATCAACTCTCTTACCTGCCGGCATGAGCCCAGCCCAAACACCTATCACGGTCTGAAATATTAGAGCAACCCAGAACACAGGTATTGACGCGCCTAAGACAGTTAACACTCTAATTACTTGGTCTGCCAGCCTCCCATATCCTAGGGCAGAGTAGATACCTAGAGGAATACCTATCAAGGACGCTAACAAGAAAGCAGTTATAACTAACTCTAGCGTAGCGGGTAGTGCCGTAAGTAAATCATTTAGTATAGGCGTGCGTGTCCTCCAAGAAACACCCCAATTACCTCTAAAAAAATCAAGTAAGTAGTAGTATAGCTGGACATAAATAGGCTCATCTAAATGGAGTTCCTGCCTAGCTCTCTTAAGCTGTTCTTCAGTTGCGTGAGGACCTGCCCAAAGAAACTCGGGTCTTGCAGGAATTATTCTAGTTATGACGAACGTAATCACTAGAACACCTACTACTACGAGGACTAATAATAAAAGCCTCTTAATCACGTACTCTCTAGACACCGGCAAAACTTAACGCACCTCTGGGTAAGGATTACTTACAAACTAAAAAAATAATTTATGTTTAGCTCCCCACATCAAGTACTTGAGCAAACACTACCGTCGGGTATGCGGGATTAATAGCTTTATCTAGGTTTCTTATACCTGCTCTAGCTATCCTTAAGTCTATCATATCCCATAACGGGACTGCAGGCACGTCATCGTAGAGTATCTTTTGTGCCTTGTAATACAGTTGCAGAGCTCTAGCTTCATCAACTCCCTCTAACGTGACGGCTTCTTCTATTAGCGCGTTAAATTCTGGGTTCTCATAGTAGCACAAATTGAATATTTTGCTGGCGTTATGGAACATGTTGTATAAGTACGTGAACGGCGATACTACGTCAGGCCACCAGTAGAATACTAAGAAGTCTTGAGCTACGTTAGGGTCTTCCCAACCTCTCTGAGCTAGAGCCCACTGCTCTTCCCAGCTAAGAGGTCTTATCTCGACTTCTATCCCTATCTGAGCTAAGGAAGCCTTAATCAACTCAGCTGTTCTAGCCTCATATATGTCTCCCGCCGTGTAGGTGAGTATGAGTTTCCTGTCGATTCCGCTGGGGTAGCCCGCCTGAGTCAGTAATTCTCTGGCTAGGCTTAAGTTATACTTGAAAGTCAAGTTATCGAAGTGACCCCACATACCGTAGGGGACTGGCCCGCTAGCAACTCTAGCTAATCCGCTCCTAGCCACAGTAACTATGTCTTCATAAGGTACTGCGTGAGCTATAGCTCTCCTGACAAGAACGTTATCGAGCGGGGGTTTCTTCACGTTTATTAACATTATGAGATTCTGGAAGCTCGGCTTAAAGACTACTTGCAGGTTAGGATTCTTCTGATGTTGTTCTATGTTTTCTAGAGGTACGTACATTGCTATGTCTATGCCTCCCGAGAGGAGTAAGGTCTCCTGAGTTACTGCGTCTTTAATAATTCTTATCTTGAAGACGTCTGGCGCGTTATCAGACTTCATGGGGTAGTCAGGTAGTTTCCAGCCCCACCAATCTGTAAATTTCTCAAACACTACCTCATTTTCTGGGTCCCACTTAATCATTTTGTAGGGTCCTGAACCAGCTTCGTTACCGCTGTTAAACCAGTCAGCTACTTTAGGGTCTGTTAGGTTTGAAGCCCCAGCATACTCAACAACTTTGGGGCTGAAGATGTAAGCCGCGTAGGCGGTAGCAGCTATTTTGTCTAGTGCTGCAGGGTACTTAAGGCGGAAGACGACAGTGTAGTTGTCAGGAGTCTCAATACTCTCAACAGGGTCCCAAATAAACGCCGCCCCCTGACCTAACGCTATAGTCCTCTCTATAGATGACTTAACCGCGTGAGACGTGACAGGAGTTCCGTCATGAAATACTGCACCACGCCTTATAGTGAAGGTCCAGACGAGACCGTCCTCACTACTACTATAGTTCGTGGCTAGCGCTGGGATGAACTCGTCTGTAATAGGGTTATACCAAAGAAGCGGCTCATACACTAGGGGCAACCACATTACAGAGTTAGAGAATTCCGTGCTCGGGTCAGCCGTAGTCATTTCTGAAAGTGACGCATAAATGATCATCTTTGGTGGAGGAGGGGTGGTAGGGGAAGTAGTAGGTGTTGTAGTGGGTACTCCGGGAGGGCTCACTACGTAGTATGCTATAACACCCGCTATAACTATAATAGCTAAAGCAATCACAACAATATAAATTCTGCTGATTGCCACGTGAGTCACCGAAAATAACTCGTAATAGAGTTAAAAACCTTAACATATTGAAATATTTAAAACACTATTACAGAATATATCGGTATGATATATGTGGTTAATTAAAGATTTAGAAGAAGCTAAGAAGTTAGTTCTCGGTTCAACAATTCTGGGTACTGGAGGTGGTGGAGACCCTAGGGAGGGCTTGATGCACCTTAAGAGAGCTCTAGAAGAAGTTGGTAGTGTCAAGATTGTAGGTCTAGAAGAACTCCCTGAAGACTCGCTGATTATAGTACCTTATTATGTTGGCTCAATAGCTCCTGGGCTTAAGAGTAGGAAGCCCGTGAAGATATCTGACCCTATGTTAAAAGCTCTTGAAACGCTTGAGGGTGTGTTGGGGATTAAAGCGAATGCTGTAGTAGCTTCTGAGATGGGAGGGGATAACACGCCTATCGCGCTGAGTATAGGAGCTAGACTTAACCTGCCAGCAGTCGACGGCGACTTGCTGGGTAGGGCTGCTCCCGAGTTACACCAGTGTTCTGTCCACATATTTGGAGTGCCCATGTATCCTTCAGCTATAGTTTCTGAGACAGGTGACGTGGTAGTTGTTAAAGAGTACGCTGACATAGACGATTACGAGTCTATAGCTCGGTACATGTCTGTGTTAAGCGGTAAGTTCGTGGCAGTCGTTGACACGCCGCTAACTAAGAAAGTTGCTGAGAAAGTAGTTATTAGGAATACGCTGACTCTAGCTTATAAGCTGGGTGAGGCGGTGCTGGACGCTAGGGCTAGGGGAGTAAACCCTGTAGAGAGAGTTGCTGAAGTTCTTGATGGTTGGGTAGTCTTTAGAGGAGTTGTTGAGAAGTATGAGTGGCGGGATGAGAGAGGCTTCTTAAGAGGTGAAGCAGTGATTAAGGGCACTGACAGATTCGCTGGATTGACTCTGAGGTCTTGGATAATGAATGAACACATAATGGTCTGGGTGAATAACAAGCCGTTAGTAATGCCGCCAGACCTATTTACTTTATTGAGCGATGATGGAGAACCGATAACTAACACTGACTTAAGAGAGGGGATGTTAGTTAATGGAGTAGCGGCTAAAGCACCCGAGGTTTGGAGAACGCCTGAGGGTCTTAAGTATTTCGGTCCTAGACATTTTGGTTTCGATTATGATTACGTGCCTGTCGAGGAGCTTGTTAAGGAGATGTTCAGTAAATGAGGATATTAGTTGTTAATCCGGTAGGGCATGATAAGTGGGATTCTTCAGATAAGAAGATTTACGAGAGTTACGCTTCAGAAGAGACAAAGATAGACGTAGTATCGCTTCCTAGGGGGCCTGCTTCTGTCGAGTCTGCCGAGGCTTATGCTCAGGTAGAGCCCTTAGTAATTGAGTTAGTTAGAGAAATTCATGGAGGTTATGATGCGGTGATAGTGAATTGTTTTTTAGATCCTGGAGTAGCAAAGTTAAGAGAGCTTCTAGGGAAGGTCGTAGTAGGTCCTTGTGAGGCTTCTTTATCACTAGCTAGGAATCTTAGCAAGAAAGTTTCTATAATCACTGTCGGTGGCGATGCCGAGACACTAAACATTATTAGAGAAAGAGTTAAGTCTCTAGGATTTGAAGCGTTTATTATTAGCTTGAGGGGGATTCCATTGAGGGTTCTCGACCTAGACAGGGATAGGGAGGCAACTATGCGCTTCCTAGTCGATGAGGCTAGGAAAGCAGTCTCTGAGGGAGCTGAAGTCTTGGTGTTGGGATGTACGGGCCTAGCAGGCATGGCTAGAGAAGTTAGTGATGAGGTAGGGGTGCCGGTCATAGACCCGGTTTGGGCGGCTCTGAAAGTAGCTGAATTACTCACATCGCTCGTGGGTGATGCGTGATGACTGACTTCATGGATTTCGAGCTCGCTGTGGCTGCTCAAAAGCTAGTTAGGGACGTGTTAAGGGTGTCTAGTGGTGAGGAGGTAGTCATAACAGCCGACACTAGCAGTGATTGGAGCGTTGTTGAAGCCACGGCTAGAGCAGTGGCTGTAGTCGGTGGGAAACCAGTTATCTTCCTTCATCAGACTCCCGTAGGTGTGGGTAAGGCTGCTGACCCCTACTTGCCAGTAAAGTCTCTTACAGCAGTATTGAGTGTTGCTGACGTCTGGATAGAGTTTAATAGGAATTGGCTACTTTACTCAACACCTTACTGGGAAGCAATGAGTGTTGGTAAAGTAAGGTATATTTGTTTAGTAGGTATGAACGTAGACATGATGGTTAGAACTATAGGGAGAGTCAAAGTAGAACTCTTGTACGAATTTCAGAGGAAGTTAGCTGAAGTAACTCACAAGTCTAAGCATATGAGAGTTAAGACGCCTGCCGGCACCGACTTGGAGTTCGAGAACGACCCTTCAAGACCTGTGCTGGTCGAGGGTGAGGTCTCAGGACCTGGAGAATACATGCTCTTCGGCCAAGTTGACTGGGCCCCAATAGAAGAGAGTATTAATGGTGTGTTAGTGTTTGACGGCTCTGTTTGGCCTCCTGAAGAACTAGGTCTTCTTAGGAACCCGATAAAGCTCTACGTGAAGGACGGGAGAGTGAGCAGGATTGAGGGAGGCTCAGAAGCTAAGATCTTTGAGAAGTGGCTTAAGTCGTTTAATGACGAGAAAATGTTTAACATAGCTCATCTCTCGTACGGGTGTAATCCAGGCGCTAAACTTACTGGGAACATACTTGAGGATGAGAGAGTCTGGGGAGTTGTTGAGTGGGGTCTGGGGTCGCAGTCATCAACTTTCAGGGGTAAGCTAGGTTCCGCGTCCTCACATACAGACGGTATATGCCTCAACCCAACTGTCTGGGGAGACGAGGATAAAATCTTAGATAATGGCGAGTACGTGCACCCAGAACTCAAAGAACTAGCAGCGAGACTAAAAACAATCTAGGTGAATTCCTAGAAATGACTCAACCTAAAATACTAGTATTAAACCCCGTCAACACTGACGTATGGAATGAAATCACTCTAAATTACGTTAAGAAAGTAGTCTCGCCTGAAGTTGAGGTGTCAGTAAGGTCCTTAAGTAGAGGGCCTCCAGCCATAGAGAGTGAGTATGACAGAGACTTAGCAGCTCCATACGTGATAGAAGAGGTGGTTAAGGCGGCTGAAGAAGGTTTCCACGCAGTAGTTATTAACTGCTTCGACGACCCAGGTCTCAGAGCATCTAGAGAAACCTCAAAAATTCTCGTGTTAGGTATTGGTGAAACCTCACTCACTGTAGCTACTCTACTAGGTTACAGGATTGCAGTCATATCTACGGGGAGCAGATACTCTAAAACTGCTTACTACAGAAAAGCCATTGAGTTAGGAATTGATAAGAGAGTGGTTTATGCTTCAGGCATAGACGTGAGAGTACTAGATTTAAGGAAAGACTTAAGTACTGTGAAGAAAGCCCTCCTAGATGAAGCTAGGAAAGCGATCAACGACTTCAACGTAGAGGTGATAGTGTTGGGTTGTAGTGGACTTATAGGATTAAGCGAGGAACTATCAGAACTTCTTGGAATTCCAGTTATAGACCCAACACTAGTAACTGTGAAGATTGCTGAAGCGATGATTAGGCTGAAGTTAAGACACTATACACACAAATATTGAATCTCTGTCTTCAAGTGTAGTGTGTTAAAGTTCTCGTTTTTAAGGTGGTAAGAATAAGTTCTTGACGTAAATTTTAGTAAATTCTTTATCTGCTGAGATTTCCACGTATTTCGTTTTTCGAGCTATTTCTCCTGCTTTCTCCCTAGCTTCACTTGATTTCAGAATTAGTTTTGCTCCACTTATTGCTGTATTCCCTACGAAGGTTGTCTTGCTTATCCAGACTCTAGGGATTAACCCTATTATTGCTGCATTCTCTACATTCAAGCTCGTGCCGAAAGACCCTGCTATAAAGACTCTCCCTACTTCTTCAGGTGTTAAGCCTGCTTTCTTCAATATTAGCTGAGTTGCTGAAGCTATAGCAGCTTTAGCGAGTAAGATAGACTCTATGTCTTCACTATAGATAGCTATGTCTTCGCCAGTACCCGACTCACTACTCCACACTATCACGAACTTATGTTCTACCCCCTTCTTGAGCCTCTTAGAAGCTACGTCTTTAAACCTCCCTCTCTCGTCAATGATCTTGTGTTTGTAGAGGTGTGCTAACGCGTCGATATAAGCCGAACCACAAATACCTAGTGGCTTCACACGGCCTATCACCTCATAACGAACATCGTAATCACCTGAAAACTCATTAAAGTACATGAATATCTTCGATACAGCCCCATCAACGGCTCTCACACCATGTCTAGTCCCGAAACCCTCGAATGCTGGTCCCGCAGGTGCTGAAGTAGCGTATATTTCCACACCATTACTAACTAAAACTTCAGTGTTTGTTCCTATGTCTAGCAAGACGCAGGGTTCCACACACTCATCAAGTCCTACGGCTAGAGCGTCTGCTACAGCATCTCCGCCGACAAACCCTGCAATACTTGGAGCTACGTAGACGTAGCTGTTAGGGTTGGCTCTAATACCTACTTCATTAGACCTGAACTCAAGTCCTTGAGTAAATACGGGGGTGTAGGGAGCAATCCCTAGAGTGCGGGGGTCTACCCCTAAGAGTAAGTGTGTCATCACTGTATTGCCTACGACCACGATCTCGTATATGTTCTCAGGTCTTACTCCAGCGCTAGAAGACGCCTTACGTAGTAACTCGTTGATTGAGGTGATGATGTCTTGACGTAGTTTCTCAAGATACTCTACGTTGCCTATAGCGTGAGCTATCCTCGACATGACGTCTGACCCGAAGACTTGCTGAGGATTTGGTGAAGAAGCTACGGCTAGCGTATCCCCACTACTTAAGTCGAGTAAGTGTGCAACGACTCTAGAAGTACCTACGTCAATCGCTAAACCATATAAGTTGTTTTCCTTGTTCCCGCACTCAATATCTAGTAGTTCCTTACCTCTCAATGTTACTGTGACTTCCCACCCACACTCTCTAAGGACTTTAGGGAGCAGTCTAAGTAGCCTTAAAGAGACTCTAGACACCTCCTGGTGGCTTGAGAGCCTACTTAAGTCAGACTTCTGGTCTTCTAAGCTAGGAGGCGATATCTTAAGAAAATACTTACGTACTAGTGGAGAGAGCTTAAAAGGTTTCTCAAAACCTACGTCAGCAGATTTAAATGATGTTGCAAGGCTTAACTCAGGAATCTCTATTAAGGCTCTGCTGCTGGCTAGGCGTGTCTGGCAAGCTAGCCTGAAACCTTCTCTAAGCATCTGATCTCCGAGGAGCCTGAGTTCGCTCAAACTACTTTCTGAGAATGCTCCTGTTAAAACCTTAATAACGCACTTACCGCATACTCCCGACCCACCGCAGTCAGACCTGATGTTAATACCTTTATCTCTGAGTAGTTCGAGGAGTGTCCTGCTGTTGTCGGGTTTAACTAGCTCTACCTTCAGAGTCTTACCACCAACTCATTATAATTCTCTGAGTGAAAACTTATTATTAATATACGTGTTTTTCGCTATATGATTTATGGGATGTTATGTGTCTATCGAGGGTCTTAAGGGGAAGCTATATGGGGCAGTGATTGAGGGAGACCCTGAGAGAGCCTTAAGTTATGCTCAAGAACTTCTTACTTCAGGTCTTGACGTGCGGCAGATAGTTTCTGAGGTTCTAGCTCCTGCGATGAGGGCTGCTGGCGAGATGTATGAGAAGGGTGAGTACTTCATAGCTGACTTAATAGCTTCAGCAGAAGCATTTAAGCAAGTTTTTGACAACATACTCAAGCCTACGCTAGCCTCGAGTGCTGTGAGTAAGGGTGTCGTGGCAGTCTTCGGGACTGTAAGAGGAGACATACATGAGTTAGGTAAGAACATAGCTAAGGCTTTATTCGAAGCCGAAGGATTTGAAGTAATTGATTTAGGAGTTGACGTGCCTCCCGAGAAATTTGCTGAGGTGATTGAGTCTCGAGAAGTTAAGGTAGTCGGTCTCTCAGCCTTAATGACTACAACGATGATTGAGCAAGAAAAAGTTATTGAAGAACTTAAGCGTAGGGGCCTCAGAGAGAAAGTAATAATTATTGCTGGAGGAGCTCCAGTAACTGAAGAGTGGGTAAAGAAGATAGGCGCTGACGTATGCGGTGACGACGCGTTTAGAGCTCTCAAGAAAGTTAAGGAGTTGCTAGGTGTTACGTGATGCCTAGACCAACCCTAATTATATTAAGCAAGGAAGAAGCACTAGAAATACATGATAGAGCTCTAGACTTGCTGAGCAGAGTCGGTGTTAAGTTTGAAGATCCTGAAGTAGCTAAGACGTTGTTGGAGGCTGGAGCAACAAAAAGTGATGGCAGGATCCTGATACCTGAGGAGGTAGTTAATGAAGCACTCAAGAACACACCTAAGAAAATCGACCTCTACGATAGAGATGGGAAGAAAGTCGCTACGTTAGGCGATGGAGCCCTAATCTTTAACCCCGGCTCGGCAGCAATAAGAATACTTGATTACGGTACTACAGAACCAAGGACCCCCACGCTAGAAGACCTCAGAAACCTAGTCGTAGTTGTTGAGAACCTAGACTTCATAGACGCTCAAAGCACTGCTTTAGTTCCTGGTGACGCTCCAATAGAGATTAGAGATGCTGTCAGGCTCTACCCGATACTGAAGTACTCGAGAAAACCTGTAATTACGGGAGCTTTCACCGTAGAGAACATGCCTGTAATGCTTGAGATGCTTAAGGTAGTTAGAGAAGACGCTTGGAGGAGACCTTTCACAGTCTTTGACGCTTGCCCCTCACCACCCCTCTCCTGGAGTAGAGTGACCTCAAGGAACATAGTTGATTTAGCTAGAGCTGGAGTCCCTGCAGAAATCGTCTCAATGCCTGGGTTGGGAGCTACCGCGCCAGTTACTGTGGCAGGAGCTACTGCACTACACCATGCTGAAGTCTTGAGCGGCATTGTTTTAGCACAGTCAGTTTCTAGGGGCGCGCCAGTCATTTATGGTGGGTCGCCTACACTCATACATCCGAGGTTCGGCACTACGCTAATAGTAGCTCCAGAGTCTATTCTGGTGTCTCTAGCTTATAGAGACCTCGCGAAGCTCTTAGGACTCCCTACACATACTTACATGGGATTAAGCGATTCTAAGTTAGTTGATTATCAGTCAGGAGCTGAAGAAGCTTACTCAGCACTCATAGCTGCTCTCGCAGGCTTCGACGTGATTTCAGGTCCTGGCATGCTAGAATTCGAGAGTGTTCAGTCTTTAGAGAAGTTAGTACTAGATAATGAGGTGTGTGGTTTGGTGAAGAGAATTTGGAGAGGGTTCGAGATTAGTATAGACGAGATAGCTACTGAAGTTATTGAAGAGACTGTTTTGAGGAAGGGAGGTAACTTCCTCCTACATCCTCATACGAGGAGGTATCTTAGGAGAGACGTTCACATACCTTCTTTATGGGACTCGAAACCTAGGTCTAGGTGGGGCGGGAGAAGCATTTATGACGAAGCACATGCTACAGTCATGAAGCTACTTAAGGAAGGGACTTACAATGAGCTGAGCTCTGATGTAATGAACGAACTAAATAAGGTTTATGCTGAATTATGGGTGAGAGCCGGTTCTAAACCTAAGTATGTTTAAGTGTTTTGCTTCTCAAACATCTTAACAACTCTCACGATCTTCTCGATTTTAGATAAGGATAACTTATATTCTTTTTCCTGATCTCCTAGAGACCCTTTCAGACCAGCAAACCCGCAGTCAGCTGATACTAAATCAATCCTCCCCCCACACTTCTCATACACCTTCTTAAGAAGCTCTAAAACCTCATCGTAATCTTCAACTACGGGAATCCTCGAACTCACGACGCCTGGTGAGACAATCTTATCGTACTCTTCAAGTATTTTCTTGTCGAGAACCTCAAGGTTTCTAGGGTTGTCGTGAAACTCGAAGCTTAAGTACCTTACTTTATCCGTCCTAGCTAAAAGTTCTAAGAGTCGTCTGTGGATTCGGCCACATACATGAATCCCTATCTCAGCCTCCCCAGCGACTGCCACTACGCTTTCTAAGATCTCTATAATCTCGTCGTCACTGTAGTTAAAGAGGTTTTTCCTTGAGCCAATCATGAGTCCTAAGAGAGGCTCATCTAAGAATACTATCCCGAAACCTAGTGACACCAAGTACCTCACAAACCTACTCACGTAATCAGAGAGGAAACCCTCAACTAACTCCTTACTAGCTAAGATAGTTGAAGAGAGGTCCGTAGAATCAGTGCTTAAGTAGAGTCTAGAAGCCAGCGTGAAAACTCCTGTTACTGGAGCTCTTAACTCACTAAACACTAGCCCAGCTTCTCTCACCAAGCGAATCGAGAACTCTGCTTCAGGCACTTGAAAATTCTTAATAACCTGTGTACTGAGCACACTAGGATCTACTTTCATGAAGTTTCCTGCACGACTCACCACACCTGCCTCAACTAAAGGACTCACGTAAATGTCTACGAACCCCCTTAATTGAGGATATGACGGCACGTCAACTCCTAGGAAAGCCAAGTCTTCTAATACTCTCTTCACGTTTTGAAGACTATACTCTAGCGGAAAACTACCGACGTGACTACTCCTCATAACGACTCACTCTCTCCAACCTTATGAGAAACCTCACACAGACAATTTAAGATAATCACGGGGATCCCTCTCAACGCCTAAAGCCGCTTCTTTAGAGGAGAGAGGAAATCAGGGGGACTTCAAGACCTGTAAGGTCAACGCATGAGGCACGGATTTAACGGGGTTCGGGTTTCATGTTGTTTGATATCGACCCTTGGCTTCATTGACCTCAGACCTCCTTTCATTGGAAGCCTTATCATTAGTCTCCACTCTCTCAGGGTAACCCCACCCACAGCCCCCCTTCATCTAGCTCTGGTTCATTACTGTAGGGAAACCCCACATTCTGGCTTTGAACGCCCCACCCACTCGAGTCTTCACCACACACCCACATCGTGAGCGAGCTCAACCCACAATAAAATAACCTACATCAACCCCCTTACAAACCTTTATAAAACACAAAACAGTTGCACTAGGTGTGATATCTAGTTGAATTACTCTATCGGACCCACGTCTTCTCTGCCTTGCCTCAAACCTTTCCCAGCATATCTCCTTAGTCCTTCCCCGCCCGAAGTTATTAGTGTGAGTAGATTCTTGCAGTGCTTAACTGTCCTGTCAACAGCTATCTTAGCTAGCTCTTCTTGCGACGTTGCCTCATCTTCATGTACTGTCACGTCTATTACGTGTTTATTAGTCGTTAACTGGACTAACTGAAGAGCTAAGCTAGATACTACGTAAGAGAGTTTATCGGTTAGTGTTGGACCTACCCACCCTAAAGTTATGACTCCCTCACATTCTCTCTCCTCGATTAGTTTCTTAGCGGCTACTGGCATGTCTTTAATCCCGGGTACTGTATACCTGACTACTACTACGTTAGGTAGTAAGTCTTTCAAGGTCTTCTCAGCTATAGACCCCATATCGACTCTCGCGAAAGTAGTATCTACTACTCCTACTTTCACAGTCATTTAAGTACCTCCATCAAGAATCTACCGTTCTCGTAAATGAGTTCACCGTCTGCGAAGACTTTCCCCTTCCTCATGTCTTTTATTAAGTCCCAGTGAATTGAAGACTTGTTAGTTCCGCCAGTCTTAATATATGAGGCTCCTAGAGCTAGGTGTATAGTCCCTCCTATCTTCTCGTCAAACAAGATTTCCTTAGTGTATTTCGTTATGTCATAATTGAGTCCGAAAGCTACTTCACCAACTCTCTTAGCTCCCTCGTCAGTCTCAAGCATCTTCTTAAGAAACTCACTACCTAACTCAGCGTCAGCCTCTACTACCGCGCCCCTGCTGAAAACTAGCTTAACGTTCTTTACTTCAACACCTCTCCACACTGCCGGGAAGTCAAATTTTATGACTCCCTCTACCGAGTCTTCATGAGGTCCTGTGAAGACCTCCCCGCCAGGCATGTTGTTCTTCCCGTCATCGTTGATCCAGACCCTACCATCAACTCTGAGTAGTAAGTCTGTGTCCTGGCTTACTATCCTTAGCTCAGAGACTTTGCTGAGAACCTCCACTATCTTCTGCTGAGTACTCGCCTGATTAACCCAAGCACTGACGGGGTCATCCTCATGTAGCTTCAGTGACTTGAAAACGAATTCCTCGTACTCTAGAGGAGACATGCCGGCTTCCTGAGCCATAGCTCTAGTAGGATACGCCGTGACAACCCACCTCAACGTACCTTCAGAGTCTCGCTTCATGAATATTTCGCTCAACTTACGCATAGCTTGAGTTCTCAACTTAAGTCTCTCTGGATCTACACTGACTAAATACTTAGAATGCGTTGACGAGAGTATTGATATCCTAACGTCCACGTTCTCAGCAATATACTCATCAATCCTAGAATAATACTTCAGTAATTCCTCGGTAGAGTATCTATAGAATATCTCGTTTAACACTTCATCGTTAATACTCCATCTAGGGTATCCACCTCTCCTAACTACTTCTTTCCACAACTCACGTACGAGCGCGTACGCCTCGTGAGTCGAGTTTATCAATACCTCATCTCCTGACTTAACGCTAGTGCAGTATTCTGTGATTAGTCTGGCGAGCTTACTAAGCACGCAGATATCACCAAAAATAAGTGGAGGGTCTCAGTAAATAAGTTTGGTTAAGCAAGTCCTTAACTCGAGAAAAAGGTGTTTTGAAGGAAAAACTAAGTCTTATGGTTTATAGCCAGCCACGCAACTTCATTGCTTTATAGACTCTCTCAACAGCTAAGACGAACGCGGCGTCACGCATCGTTACTATCCTGTCTTTCCTCTCGTCTTTTAATTTCTCCCACCTGTCGGCAGCTCTCTTAAAGTTCTTCTCCATTATCGCTGCTAGTCTAGTCCTAGTCTCTTCCTCGTCCCAGAAATACCACTGAAGGTTCTCAACCCACTCTAGGTAAGACATTATAACTCCGCCAGCATTAGCTAAGATATCAGGTACTGCAGCTATGAAGTCTTTCCTGCTGTAGAGTATCTTCTCTGCTTCAGGAGTCGTAGGCCCGTTAGCGCCCTCAACAATCAACTTAGCTTTCACTTTGTTGGCGTTTGCTTCAGTTATTACGTTCTCGATTGCTGAAGGCATTAGTATGTCAGCGTCTACGTAGAGAGACGCGTCAGGGTCGCTAATTTTCTCTCCTCTAGGATAGTTAATTACTTTACCTGTCTCGTTCTTGACCTTCATAGCTAGCTCAACGTCTAAGCCGTTAGGGTCGTATACAGTTCCTGAAGTGTCGCTCACGGCAACTACTTTAGCGCCATATTTGACTGCCCAATAAGCCGCGTACTGAGCTACGTTACCGAATCCGTGGATCGATACTATCTTGCCCTCAAAGCCTCCTAACCACTTATCCGCGGCTGCTTTAGCAGCTATCACGGTGCCGAAGCCTGTCGAGTATATTCTTACTGGATTACCCCACAGCTCTGGCGGCTTAGCAGTGAAAACTCCCGGCACGTTATAGCCTTTCAGTTTACTGTACTCGTCAACCATCCAAGCCATTATCTGTGGGTTGGTGTTGACGTCTGGTGCTGGTATGTCAATCTCAGGACCTATTATAGGGGCTATAGCTCTGGCATAGCCCCTGCTCAACTGTTCTAGCTCTCTCATACTCATCTTCTTGGGGTCACACTTGACAGCGCCTTTTCCTCCACCATACGGTATTCCTGCTAAGGAGTTCTTCAGAGTCATGCCTAAAGCCAGCGCTATGTCAGTGTCTAGAGTGACTTCTGGGTGGTACCTGATACCGCCCTTATAAGGACCTAAAGCGTTGTTATGCTGGACTCTATAGCCCTCAAAGACTACTAGTCTTCCGTCATCCATTCTAACAGGTATTTTGACCATTAATACCCTATCAGGCTTGCTTAAATAGTCATAGACTTCCTGAGGCAACCCAGCTAATTCAACAGAATTCTTTAAAACTCTTAACATCCACTCTAGATACGACATTACATCACCACAAATTAGTATTTATTGGAAACCTTTTATATATTTAATCTCAAGTTTTAAACAGGGCAGACATCAACCTAAAAAGTATAAACTCGAACAAACTCCTCTAGAGAGTCAGATCTAATGCCTTCAACTCTTAAGCACCTTAACTAGTGTGAGCTGACCTCCTCCCCGCTCTTCAGGGCGGGGGTTCTGGGGGGTTTAGAGCTACATTCCCGGCTGTAATACTAGGTCAAGAAGGTTTCGTTAAGGCTATATGTAGTTAATGAGCCCTATTACTAATAATATCGCTAGAGTGGCTGATGTCACTCCCTGAATAACATAATTGAGTCTCTTACTGTGCTTGCTTAAGATTTCTGTTACTATTCTCCCTCCGTCACTTATGAAAATCGGTGCTGCGTTGATTATTGCTAGGGAGAGGTTAACTATTAAGACCCAGTTAATGTAGAAGAGGGCTTCAATAAGGTATGCTGGCGTGTCGGGCGCTACTAACTCACTCAAGTATACACCTAGTTTAGATCCAGCAGGCTTGCGTATGACGTAAGTCTCCGCAACACCAACCTCCACGATCCTGTAGCCTTCTCTAACACATCTCTGTGTTTTTAGGACAAGAACTACGCTCTCATTAATCAGCTTCTTCAAGAGAGAAGTAAACTCTTCTAAGTTCTTTATCTTAGAGCCGTTTACCTCAAGTATTATAGATGGTGTGGAGATGTTGGCTTGAAGTGCTGGCAGTTCAGGATTACTCCTATCTAATTCTATTATTACTGGAACCAAGCTTACTTGAGCCGAAAACAAACTTACGAGTCCTAGAGCAAGCAACGCAATGAGTGAGTTACCTAATATGCCCGCACTAAGTATTGATGCTTTAGACTTCCTAGGCGCCTCATTAAACGAGCTCTCAGACAGCTTAACGTATGCTACGGGAAAAATAACAAATAATCCAATACCCCACGACTCAATCTCTACTTTCTCTAATAGAGCTACTAGAGCGTGCATGAGCTCGTGAACAACCATAGCTATACCTATCGACAAGATTAGGGGGATGAGTGCCTCTAGACTTATAGTGATGCCAGGAATTACTGGGATAAACGGCGATACAGGGGCTTCACCAGCTGAGACAGCCCTGAACAACCCTTCAACGGCGTTAATCAGTGTTAAGTACAGGTAAACTATCATTAAAGCCATGTTTAAGACTCCCGCAACGAAAATGGCGTTTCTCAAGGGTCTACTACTGGGGGGTATTACCCTACGCAGTTTTGACGCAGTACCTATATCTACTAAGATTGTTAAGAAGCCGACATCAACTCTGCGTTTCTCTAGCTTGTCACGCAAGCTCTTCCGAGTCTTAACTAGCGTGAATAAGAGCGCCTCAACTAAGATCAGTCCCAGCAAGTAAGCATATGAGTTACTCATACGCACGACCTAATAACAATACCTGAAAACAAAATATAGTTTTTAAGAGTTCCCCTAACTAATGAGTTAGGTGATGAGAGTGAGGATAAGAAATGCTCGTAATGCTAAGCAGAACGTGATAGGGGGGCTACTAATTTTCACAATATTAATAGCTGTCTCGCTAGCTTTAGGCTTCTACGGCTACTACGTGGAGAGAGCCCCTAAAACCACTAATACTACTCCCACAACAAGTCCTGTGACAACCCCTACAACAACCCCGACTACAACACCAGCTAATACCACAAATACTACCACTATAGTTACGACCCCAACCAACACTACGAGTGAGGTCCCGTACGTACCTGAGTAGTTTGATAATACTCACACAGTGTAACATTCGTTAACTATCTTTAGCGAGTATTCTCTCGTCTTCATCAAGTCCGTGTAGAATTCTAGGTTAACTAGGAAGTCTCTGAAAGTCCTTATAGGGACTACTAAAACCCCTTCTAAGTTACCTCTTAAGACTTCCGTGAGTGTAACTATGACTGGAACAAACCACTTAGCTTTACTAATTAACCTGAACTCGTTTTTTATTTGCTGGCACTGCTTAACTAGGTACAAACATTTTTGCTTGTGTTCACCAGCTACGTACTTGAGTTTTCCTTTCTTGCTGTATCCGGGAGACCAGTGCTTGCAGTCAATAATTAACCCAGCTCGCGACACCGGGTCTACCGCCACGACATCATACTCGTACTTCCTTAGCTTAGTCCTTAAGTTTCGTATACTTTCGTAGCCTGAGAGTCTCAGGTATTCTGAAACAAGTTCTTCAAAGTCTTTCCAGTTCAGGAGGCTTGAGACTTCGTATAAGTCAGCTCCCCCCTCAAGAGCCTTAAGAGCTAAGGGCAGTAAAGACTTAAAGCACAACTCCCCGGCTACACCCGCGTAAGTCCCTTCAAGACTAATTAAGTCTAGCACCTCAACGTGCTTAGTAATTAACTCACGGTTAATACATTTACTCTCACTACTAAGTATTTGACGCATGAGCGCGATCCAAGCAAGCGGTTGCTGGCCACCCATGATCTACTCCCTAGTCGCGGACTAGACCCTAATAATAGCTTCTTAAGACACATATAATGCTTGACTAAATAGGTTGCTGGATTCTTGTGTTAGGTGATTTTAATCAGTTTTTAGCCGCTCGTCACCTACTCTGAGTTCACCTCCCTCATCATCGTGATAAAACCTGCTTAGTCGAATATAACCTTTTATACTTTGACAACAAAGTATTTGTAAGGGAGTAGGTGCAGGTATTTAGAGAGGCTTTCGTGAGTATTTCGAAGTTCCTGAATTACTCGCTTAACGAACTTTCTTTCGAAGAAATTGAGAAGTTTATTAAGAAGCTGGTAAGCGTGTACTATGATTCAAAGAAGATTCTGGTGTTAGGTGCTGGTAGGTCAGGTCTCGTCGGCAGAGCTTTTGCTATGAGGTTATCACATCTGGGCTACAACGTCTACGTGTTTGGCGAAACCATAAATCCTCCGCTAAATCCAGGAGATATGATCATAGCTATCTCAGGTTCTGGAAGAACGAAGCTAGTTGTTACGGCGGCTGAAGTAGCTAAGAACTTAGGAGCTGTCGTAGTGAGTATAACTTCTTACCCAGACTCGCCTCTTGGGAGGATCTCAGACATAGTCGTTAGAGTTCCTGGCAGGACGAAGATTAGTGGTGAGGACGACTATAACGTCAGGCAATTAATGGGTATTTACGAGCCTCTAGCGCCTCTAGGAACTCTGTTCGAGGTCGCAGCTCTAGTGATGTTGGATGCCGTCATCGCTGAGCTGATGGCTAGGCTAGGTAAGACAGAAGAAGACTTGAGGTCTAGGCACGCGAATATTGAGTGAGGTTCCCGTGTCCTGCTATTCTGAAGCCTTACGTTTAGTTAAGGATGCGGTAGATTCTTACGTTAAGTACAGGAAAGACGGGAGACTTAGTGACTTAAAGCATGCTCTAGCTTCCCTTCTCAGGAGCTATGTTTTACTTCTTGAGGGGCGTTACCTACCTGAGCTAGACCTCACGAACCTAGCATCAATAGCTCTAGATAAGGGCATAATAAGTAGGGAGCTATACTCAGACGTGGTTACGGCTAACTTAATCCTCAACGGGTATCTCTCAAGCGACTTAAGTTTCGTGGAGGAAGTGTTTAATAAGTTGCTTGATAAGCTCTCAAAACACGACCCCTACGTCAGCCAGCAAATGTATTTATTTAGGTACTGAGGCGAGTGACTTGAGCAAGCAATTCACAGAAATTAACGAGAAATGGATTTCATCAATAGCTGTGTTTTATTACGTGGAGGGAGCTCTCTACGAATTAGTTGAGGATTACGAATGTGTAGGTCCGAAGGTGAGAATCGAACACAACGTAAAAACCCCCACCGTCGAGTACTGCTGTCAGAAGATGACTAAGGTGCCTGGCGAGCTAGTCAGTCTGGAAGAAGGTAAAGAGAATAACGTGATAGCGGGTTACAGATATCGTAGTGAGGCATGTTGGGAAGGTGAGGAACTATACTCTCTACTCAACAAGATGGTTAGTCAAGTCTTGATTAATTCTATAAAACTAATGACGCCATACACTCACGTTACTAGTCAGTCAGGAATAGAGTATTTGCTTGCTGTCTTGAGTGACGGTAAGGGGTACTTGATTGAGGGAGAAGAAAACAAGATTGTCGTGCCCATAAGTAAGGCTCTCTTCAGCTTGCATACACACCCAAACAACTGCTTGTTATCACCACATGATGTTAGGTCTTTGAGTAATACCCTGATGTATAGGGGGATTGGCGGTGGCGTGATATCTAGAGATTGCTATTTGATTTTAGTGAGGTCAGGTCCCTTCACTGAGGACGATTTAATGGATTTGATGAAGTTTAGGAACGCCTTGAGGAAGATGAAGGTTGATGACTTAAATCATTACCTTAAGAGAGGTTTCATAGGTACTAGCCTACGCATTCACACGAACTACTTCCACATAAGTCAATTATAGTCTTGACTAGTCTCGTAAAGAGTATGTCAGAATTTGTTTTCTTATAGGAACTCAGTAATTCTAGGAGTAGACCCTTCTGGTCTTGTTTTAAACTACAACACTCTATGATTCGGCGGTCTCTCATAAACAGAGACGAGAAAACCCTGCAGACGTTGCAAGCGAATCCAGTGAATCCAGACTCAAAATCTATTATTCTGATCTTACCTTCATCATCGATTATTACGTGCTCCCTCAGTATATTTAGTTCTTTATGTGTTATGTTTTTTGAGTCTAGGTAGCGCGCGGCCGCCAAGACTTTGAGGTATAGCATAATAAGGTCTCTACACGAGGTTATGTTAGGGGCTACATCACCTAATTTAACTCCCTTAATTAATTCCATGATGATAAACTCCTCATCACAGTAGTAAATCTCGGGAGCTATGGGAGTAGCTCTCTTCATTAAGTCACACTCAAGTGTTAGTGAATCTCTTTTAGAATCTGTTCTCAAAACCTTCACTGCGACGTACCCTAGGTTCGCGAACTCAGCCGCTAAAACAACTGACGAATGACCTTTCCCCAAAACTTTAAGACCCCACAATTCGTGGTCTCCTAAATCAACACAGCTCCTAAACCCTAAAGACAGCAACTTACTAAGTCTTTTACGAATCAAGTCCTCACTTAACTCAGGATAACTCAGTAAGCGAATACACTCCAAGCTACACACCTAATCAAACAATCAGGTTTTGCAATATTAACGTAGGCCTCGCACCACAGCCTTGGTATTGGCGTGGCCCCCTCTGCGGTGCGGGGACTCTCAACAACCGGCTCCTGAGGCCGTCCTCCACCCGGTGACCCGTGAACGTCGGCGTCAGGGGTTAGGTTGCTCCCTTCCGGGCCTGGCCGGTTCCCCCTGTAAAGGCGGTTGGCGTTCCCCCTCCGAGGAACGCTCCGCCACCGCCGACCCCACGGGGCGGGCTTCATCGCAAACCTCAGGGCAGCTGTTGAGGTCTCCTGCACCACAGAGAGTTACTGGCCCCGCTTTACGCCTTCGGCTAGAGGAGGCGGCGACCCTCCTGGCCCTACCCACGCCAGGCTAAATAATTTATCGGAGTTTATATTTGTTCTTTCTTGTGTGGCGCGTGTAGTTAGGTATGCGATATTTGATATTCTTGACGTATGTGGAAGCGTTCTTTCTCTGGTCGAGAAAAAGTTAATCATGTTTTAGGTCGTAATGCTTCTGAAAGTATTTGTCTTAGGTCTTCACTCAACCATACATAATGTCCTGCCTTACACCACAGCGAGCCGTCTGATAATATAGTTACTTCTGAGTCCGGGTGTTGTGGGCACTTAAGAATTACTGCACTTTCTCTAAGTGCTTTATCTAGTTCTATAAAGATCTTTCCCAGCCTTTCCTGCGTTGTTTCTCTCAATTCTCTCTCTTCCCAAGTTTTCAGTCTTTCTTGAATTCCTGTTAAGTTGTCTAGTATTTTCTTTAAGGTTGCGTCTTCAACACTCCTATGCTTATAGATCCTCATCATAGCTACTAGCAAGGTAATTATGCCGACCCACACTAAGACTAAGAGGCTGGCCAGTATAGAGTCTCTGAAAGTATAGTAGGGGTTGTACGTCCCGAAGACTGCTCGTATCACGAAAGGCATTATAGAGAGAGACACAACAATAACTAAAAACGCTACAGCTATAATGCGTAGTTCTTTATTCATTGTGGCTATCTCCTAAGATAAAATATTAGTTCGGTGACTTAATAAACCTTAATACGTTCTCTAATGGTACTTCTTAAGGTTTATATTAAGATTCACACGTATTTACTGGTGTATTTAATGTCTAGAAGTCTGAAAGTAGTTGTTTATGGTGTGGGACCTATAGGGTCCCTCATAGTCAAGCTCCTCGATTCTAAGAAGGGTGTTGAGTTAGTTGGCGGGATTGACGTAGACCCTTCTAAAGTTGGTGAAGACTTAGGTGTTGTAGCGGGACTAGGTAAGAGTTTAGGTGTTAAGGTAGTTCATGACTCAACAGCCTGGAATTTCTTGAAGTCTGTTAAGCCTGACGTAGTAATCATATCTACTGGCACGTACTTAGACCGCATATATCCTCAAATAGTTAGGGCGGTATCCGTGGGAGCTAATGTTGTGTCTACCTCGGAAACTTTAGCGTATCCTTGGTACAGATATCCTGAACTCTCCCTACTAATTGACGAGTTAGCTAAGAAGAACGGTGTTAGAGTTATTGGCACTGGCGTTAATCCAGGGTTCGTGTTCGACGCGTTGCCAGCTTTCCTGACGTCTGTTTCTGCTGAAGTACACAGAATACACGTAGTTAGGTCTTTAGACGCTTCTAAGAGGAGATACTCTTTCCAGAAAAAATACGGTATTTCTTTGACGCCAGAGGAGTTCAGGCTTAAGATGTCTGCGGGGGAAATAACTGCGCATGTAGGGTATGCGGAGTCTATAATGCTCTTAGGATGTGTTCTAGGAGTGAGCATAGATAAGGTTGAGGAAGGGCAGGAACCAATAATAGCTGAAGAACCTATGGAGACTCAGTACTTCAAGATTAGTCCAGGTAGAGTCTCAGGGATTCACGGGTGGGGTGTTGGCTACGTCAACGGTAGAGAATTCGTTAGGCTAGATCTGCTAGCATCTGTGGGTAGGGAAGACTATGACGAGGTGCTTATAGAGGGGAACCCGACAACACGCTGGAGGTGTGAGACAGGAATTCCCGGTGATATTGCTACTGCCTCAATGGTCGTTAACGTTATACCGAGAGTTCTTCAGGCACCTCCAGGACTCCTAACTATGAAAGACGTTATGATCCCGTCGGCTTGCCTAGGCGATTATAGATGGTACGCTGGGAAGACTTAAGAAAATCTAAGGAATTCTACGAGGAAGCACGGAAGTATCTGCCGGGAGGAGTCTCCTACGCTCTAAGGTACTTCACACCACACCCGATATACGTAGCTAAAGCAAAAGGGTCTAGAGTATGGGATGTTGACGGGAACGAATACGTTGATTACTGGATGGCTCACGGAGCAGTAGTTACTGGCTTCGGGTACGAGCCGATACTCGAGGCAGTAAGAGAGCAACTAGCTCTAGGGACTCACTTCGGGTGGTGTAATGAGTGGGAGGTTAAGTGGGCTAAAGCAGTGACTCAATGGTTTAGTCTAGACATGGTGAGACCGGCTAACTCAGGCACTGAAGCCAACATGTATGCTATCAGACTAGCTAGGGCATACACTAAGAAAACAAAGATAGGTAAATTCGTTGGTGGTTGGCACGGCGGCTACCCAGAACTACATGTAGCAGTGAATTACCCGTACGAGCGTCCGTCCTCACTTGATATGCAGTACTTTAACACAGGTCATACAGTCTTGCTTCCTTACAACGACTTAGATGGTGTGAGGAGTATAGTAAAGAAAGAAGACCTAGCAGCGATTTTAGTAGAGCCTGTGATCGGTATAGCCGGATGTATTCCAGCTGAGAAAGAGTTTCTTAAGGGGCTTAGAGAACTAGCTGATGAAGAAGGTTTCCTCTTAATATTTGATGAAGTCATAACGGGGTTTAGGTTCTATAAAGGTGCTCAACACTACTATAACGTGAGGCCAGACATAATAACTGCAGGGAAAGCTGTTGGAGGGCAGTATTTCGCGGGTGCAGGAGCCATAGTGGGTTCTTCAGAGTATCTAGAACTCTTAGACCAGATAGCTAGGCCTAAACCCGAGGAGAGAGTGTTTCACGGGGGAACGTTTGTCGGCAACCCCCTAACGATGAGGGCGGGTTACGTACTAGTTTCTGAGCTCCTTAGTAAGGGAGAGTTATTTTACGAGAAGCTTCACAGCTTAGGGAGAAGACTAATTAAGGGCTTAGAAGATTCTGTTGAGAGAACCTGCACGCAGTGTCACATCACGGGTCTTGGGTCGATGGTAGGAATACACTTCACTAAGGAAGTTCCTAAGAACCCCCTAACGAGCGAGAGAACCAAAAATTTGAGAGCGTGTGAACAACTGTTTATACACATGATAGAGAGAAACACTCTCTTCTTAACACCTACTAAACCACACTTATTCCTCTCAGTAGCTCATACACTAGAAGAGATAGATAAATTCGTCACTGATTTTGAAGAGTTTCTAATTAGAAATACCGAATTAGTTACGAGGAAATGATGTTTAGCGAGACGTGAGGGCAGAAAACAAGTTGATTGCTGTCTTCACGCAACGTTAGCTAAATATTTGTTTTCTGGGGTTTTAATATTTTTGCGCTCACTTAAGAATTTTTGTGACTTCATGAATAAATACAGTCAAGAAGTTAGCTAAAGACTTTGTTGTCTTATATAGGCTTACTAAAGCTTAATAGGTCTTCTGATTCCGTTATCCTCGGTCAGGAATAAGATGGAGGAATACCCGTTTACGATGGGGGAAGTAAGAAGTCTTGAAGTAGGCCGTAGAGGGCTTCATGAACTCTTACTAAAGATGAGTGACACGGCATTTCAAGGCAGGGCTTTAGGAGAAGCTTATCAAGCACTTATTGAGATGTTTAGCGATAGTGATGTAACGATATTTCTCGGCTTAGCGGGCTCGATGAGTACTGCGGGAATGTGGAAAATAATTAAGTGGTTAGTAGAAAACAGGTATGTTGACGTAGTAGTGTCTACGGGCGCTATAATAAGTGAAGACATTTTTGAAGCGATGGGCTTCAAGTACTTGAAGACGCACCCGTGCGTAGACGATAACGAACTGCTTAAGCATAAGCTCGACAGATTTTATGATACTGTAGCTAGCGAGCTTGATTACAGGAAGATGGAAGGACTTATTAGAGAATTTGTCGAGAGTCTTCCTAGCGGGTCTATCTACTCCACGGCAGAGTTCCTACACTTATTTGGTGAGTTCCTCAACAAGAGAGGAATAGACTCGATAGTAGCAGCAGCTTATAGGTCTGGCGTGCCAGTATTTTCTCCTGCGTTAGTTGACAGCGGTTACGGCATGGCGACCTTATTACCGTACCGCAGAGGACACAAGATAGTCTTAGATATGGTGAAAGATTTCTACCAGATAGTAGAGGTTGGTAGACGTTCGAGCAAGCTCGCCGCAATATATGTTGGCGGCGGCGTACCTAAAGATTATGTGAACTTAGTGACAGTAGCTCAAACTCTGATAGCTGAGGAAGAGGGACTACACGACTACTATAAGCCGCTAGAGTATGTGGTGCAGTTCACTACAGACGCGCCTCAGTGGGGTGGCTTAAGCGGCGCTACACTAGAAGAAGCCGTTAGTTGGGGTAAGGTTTCTCCCAGGGCTAAGAAGAAGGTAGTATATGTAGACGCTACTATAGCGTTACCTGTAATAGCTCACGCTCTAGTTGATGGGGGTGTTAAGAGGTCGCACAAGACCGACCTCACATGGTTGTTTAGAGAGGTGGGGAGGTGATTCAAGTGAGTATGGATAATGACTTCATAGTTGGGAAACACTATTACGCTAACCTCTACGATATAGATGTTGAGGCTGCTACGAACGAAGAAGAACTCAAGAATGTGGTTGTGAGGGCTGCTAAAGAATCTAATATGAAGTTAGTAGAAGTTAAGTCTTGGAGTTTTGGTGGGAGAAAAGGAGGGGTTTCAGTCATAGCTTTAGTTGAGGAGTCGCACATAGCAGTCCATACATGGGTTGAGTACAGGTACGCCACCGTTGATGTCTATACGTGTGGTGAGCAGAGCGACCCTCTGAAAGGTATAGAGCTAATAATAGCATACTTAAAGCCGAGGAAATACAGGTTAGCGTACGCCGACAGGTCTCAGAAGACTGAGGAGACTCTAGTAGTGCCAGTGTCTTAAAGTCATTACCTTAAGTCCCATACTTCTAGCTAAATCCACAACGTTATCAGGAGACTCGATCACCGCAACCCCATATACGTGAATTCTACTCTTACTCAACACTTCCACTACACTTTTTAACTTACTCGGCTCTTCAAGCAATACATCAACGAGTAAAGCAGTCGTCTTCTCTTTTAAGCAACTCTTCGGGAGAGCTATGAAGCGTGCTTCATTATTACTATTATAGTGGGTGATGATATATCCTTTCTTATCGTGCGGGGGGCTCTCAGTGAATGGGCAGAGGAGTCCAGGTAAGTCGGTAGCTAAGTAACTAGCTAAAACGATGGCAGCTGTTGACATAGGTATTACTAAGTCTATCTTAGCACCGCCTACGAAGTCTTCAGTTATGTAAGAGAATAGCTTGAGAAAACCAGGCTTACTCAATACAGTTACTTGATTCTCTCTAAACTCTTTCACAGAATTTTCTATTAGCTTATCAATTAATCTTAACTCACCCACCTTACTAATTATCTTGGCTACCGTCTTCTCTTCAGGTACTGCGACTAGGTTCACGTACTTCCATATAGTCTGCGCGGGTAAGTCAAGCATTTTCTCTATGTCTCTTAAGCTGTAGTAGTGCTTCATTATATTCAATATCTTGAAAACATACGCCTTACCCACATCTCTATGAACTCTCCTACCCTTGCCTAGAGACTCGTTCACTTCTCATCTAAATATAATTACTAATCATGGAATTAATAAGCTAAACGTGATAAACCGACTTCATGAGCTTGTTGAAGTGATTACTCATCTTAGAGCTTGATGATGGGTAGAAAGTATAAATACTCTATAGAGGTAAATATAACTGGTGATTTAATACGGCATCTAGGGGGGGTGCCGGCTACAGGTTATTACTCTTCATAGCGCTAGGGTTTGTCCTAGGCATAATAGTTGGTTGGGTCGTGAGCACGACAGCCCCTCCCGAAGTTAAAGGACCGTTAAGTGATTGGTTTAAGGCTTTCGGCGATATCTTTGTTCGGTTGATTAGGATAGTTATACCGCCGCTAATATTCTTCACTATAGCTGCAGCTACTGCGTCTATAGCTAATGCTAGAAGGCTTGGCAAGATACTTGCTTTAATGCTTGTCTTATACATAGTTACAACAATAATAGCCTCGGTATTGGGCGTAATTGCGGCAACCACTATAGCGCCTGGTGTTGGCTTAAACCTCACTTCACAGCAACCGCCGCCAACTCCTCCCTCAGGAGTTGATATTCTGCTCTCGTTCTTCCAGCCAGACTTCAGCAACTTGCTAGTAGTTGGTGGCGCAATGACTATGATAATCTTCGCTATAATCTTAGGACTCGCTGTTACGTTCTTAGGAGATGAGGGGAGGAAAGTAGCTAATATACTCTCTCTAGGCTCTAAGACTATGATAAGCTTCGTTAGAATCATAATGTACTACGCGCCGGTAGCTGTGTTCATGTATGCTTCCTGGCTGATGATTAAGTACGGCCCTCAAATGCTGGGCGCTTACGCTAAATTCTTGGGAGGACAGTACGTATTTACTTTACTGCACTTCTTCTTAATATACTCTATCGTCGTGTGGTTAGGTGGGTTAAGCCCGATTAAGTACTTTAAGGCTCAGATGTATCCGTTCTTGATAGCTTTCACGACTAGATCTTCAGCTGCTACGCTACCTGCTAATATGGAGGCTGCTAGGAGGATGGGAGTTCCAGAAGAAGTCTTCGGAGTTACGCTACCTATAGGTGCTACCGTCAATATGGACGGGACAGCATTATATCAAGTAATGAGCGCTATATTCGTTGCTCAATTATTCAATATAGGCTTAACACCATACCATTACGGACTAGTAATTCTCGCAGCTTTAATAGGCTCTATAGCTACGGCAGCAATACCTGGTGGCGGCACAATAATGCTTGCTTACGTGCTAGCTGTGATGGGACTGCCTCTTGAAGGGGTTGGTATAATGCTGGTTATAGACCCCTTAGCAGACGCTATAAGGACAGCTATCAATGTCTCAGGAGATAATGCTTGCACAGTCTTAATAACTAAGTTCTTAGGCTATAGATTAAGGTCTTAAGTTTTTTAACTCTAAATACTTGCTTATTACGTCTTTAGACCATTCGTTAATTGGGGGGTTGAGTTGAGCCTATTAGAGCTTGAAGAACCTAAAGAACTCAAACAAATGATTAAAGAACTCAACACAGTCTTGGGAGGTAAGACTAGAGGGAAGAGTAAGGGGTTGCTAGTATATAATAAGTTACCTCAATACATATGGAGTTTCTGGAATAAAGAGTTGAGGAAGCTAGGTATTGACTGGAGAGAATTCCTAAGTATCGTTAGCAAAAACTCAGACTTAATATTCGAGTGGGCGGTAGAAGAGAAGATTAGCTGGAGGGAATTCCTAAGTAAATTAAGAGATGCGCTCACTACTTACAGTAGGACTAAGACAGAAAAGAGAGTGAGTCTTGACTCCTACATTAAGAAAAGTATTTAATACACGTGACGAACTTAGATTTAGTGATGAGAACTCAAGCCTGACCGATGAAGTTGTGGCGGCTGCCTGATTAACACCTCCGCTAACGCCAGCACAATCCGCGTTACGCGTCAGAACAACTCACCTGTTTGTTTTCTGGGCTTCGAGGTTCTCGACACGATTAGGTGTATGTCAGCAGATGACTCAAAACTCTGCTAAAGCTCGTGTCTTGATTAATTAGTAGCTCCAGGTTTTCGAGACCCGCGACATTCTATTATGGTAGACCTTGGAGAAACTGTAGTGAATCACTCTAGAACAAGGATAGGAGTAATAATATAAGCATTATAAGCCGCAACTCAAAACACGCTACTCATATGTTGTCCAAATGTCAGGAAGATTAATTAATATAATCCGCTTTAATTAATTTAGGTAATCTGGATGAACATGAGTGCTGTAATAGAGAAGTCTGCTGAGGTTCTAGTAGAGAAAGAAAATGAAGTGAGGCTAATTATTGCGTCAATTCTTGCTGAAGGGCATGTCTTGATAGAGGGTGTGCCGGGTATAGCAAAGACGTTGACTGTAAAGACTATAGCTAGGCTCATGAACCTAGATTTTAAGAGAATTCAGATGACTCCAGACTTGTTGCCGGCTGACGTGTTGGGTGGTTACGTATACGATACTAAACAAGGAACTTTCGTACTTAAGAAAGGCCCCATATTCACGAACGTTTTACTAGTTGATGAGATTAATAGAGGTTCCCCGAGAACCCAGTCAGCCTTGCTTGAAGCTATGCAGGAGAAGCAAGTAAGTATTGAGGGTCAGTCTTTCTCGCTAGATAAGCCCTTTATAGTACTAGCTACTCAAAACCCCATAGAATTCGAGGGCGTGTTCCCACTCCCTGAAGCACAGCTAGACAGGTTCTTAGCTAAGATAGACTCCACGTACACTTCAACAGAGGGTTTGAAGAAGATCTTGAAAGAAATAGACTTAATTGAAGAAAACTTCAACTCATTAAAGCCACTCTTAAGTAAGGAGGACGTCCTCAACGCGATTAAAGAAGTTCGCAGAATTAGGGTAGATGACGCTATATATGACTATGTTGTAAGACTTGTTGAGGAGTCACGTAAGCACCCGGCTGTCAGGCTCGGTGCTTCTCCTAGAGCAGGGATAGCACTAGTAAGATTAGCTAAGGCTCTAGCATACATAGACTCGAGAAGATACGTAATTCCAGACGACGTTAAGAAGGTTGCTAAGCCAGTCCTCTCACACAGGATAATAATCAAGCCAGAACACGAGATTAGCGGAGTTACGTCAGATAAAGTTATAGAAGATATTCTAGCTAGAGTAGAGGTTCCGAAGCCTTGAGCACAGCCTTCAAGAACGTGATTCCAGCCTTACTCTTACTCACTTTCTTAGGACTCTCTTTAAGATGCTTGCTTGCTACTGCTGAGGACGTGGTAAGGATACACACCCCTGATTTTCCAGAATACTTAAGCAACGTCACTAACGAAACCACTAGTGCGACTGATTACTCAGAATATTTTCAGATCATCAAGGAACTTTTTGACTTAGCTAACAGTAACGTGAGTTTCGGCGAGCTACTTACGAACCCCGCTACTAGAGAAGACCTTAACGAATTAGCTACTCTCCTGAATAAGAGCGGAGACCTGGAAAACGCTCGCAGGATTGAAGCTTTAAGAGATTATAGCTCTCTAAGCCCTCAAGAACTCCTTCAAAGCATAGATAGTGATGAGCTCAAAGACCTCCTTCAGAGATATCTAGAGAGCGGTCTCTTAAACGAAGAGATACTCAAGGAACTAAACAACATGTTTCTCTCTGGGAATATCAGCTTCGAGGACTACGTTAAGGCTCTCTACTTCCTCAGAGAGACAGGCGGTGGCGAGCTAGCGATGAAAGCAGATGCCCTATTAATGAGTGCTTTACTAAATAGCTTGGCAGACTCAACACTAAAGATTTTAAGTAGTGCGAACACGGACTTACGAGTTTCCGAAAATAGTGACATTAGTGAAGCCCTGAAATCTATGATAGATTTCTTTAGTAGGGAGTCTTCAGCTAGTGAAGGACTCACCAACACTCTTGAGAGCTTCCTGAGAAGCATGAGTAGACCGACGCCTTCAGTTCCTGCGATGAAGTTCCCGCGATTCAGTATTGACCTGCCTGCACTAACGCCTTCTTTCAGTTTAGAACCTCTAACCGTGTTTCTCCCACTAACACTAGTTCTGGCTGGAGTCTTGGTATACCTAATCACTAAGCAGAGGAAATTTGCGGCGGTCTTAACTCGATTACCCGTAATAAGAAGTCATTTACTAGAAGACCTAAACGTGAAGTCTGAAGTTATTAGAATTTACTGGAGTTCTGTCGAGCTACTCAAAAAGAGAGTTCCTATGTTCCCGAACGAGACTCACAGAGAGTACCTTGATAAGGTACTTAAGAATATCTCGAGTATGGGTGAGTCATTTAAGCGTATAACTGAGGCTTACGAGAAAGTCAGGTGGGGAGCACAGGAAGAGAAACTCTTCATAGATAATGTACGGAGAGCTTACGAAGACCTAATGAGGGGGATTAGGTAAAGCATGAAGAATCTCATAATCTTACTGAAGATAGTTAAGCGTTTGATAATACTCGTAGTTTTCTCGACTCTCATTATTGAAGTGTTTGCTTCCGCCCTCACGGGAAGACTGCTTAACAGCTTAATGAGAGTGTTTTCTTTACATCTTGGCGGAGATACTTTAGGTAACTTGCTAATGATTGTGGCGTCAATATTAGCGCTAGTGACGCTAATAACCCCGAGTTACTGGCTCTACGTCATTACTTCAGTCGCGACGTTTCTTGCGCGGACGCCAGACACTATTTGGTTGTCTCTAGTTATTCTCGGGTTAGTGAGCTTATTAGTAATTGATACGTACTCTACTTGTGTAAGTCGTAAGAAGAATGTTAAGGCTTCTGTAAAGGGTTCTAGAGTTTATTACTTGGTTATTTTCACGGTGTTCGCGGTTACTGTTGTTTTAATCACGCATCTAATAACGCTTTATTTAAATCTTTTCACGAGTTTCATGACCTCTGTGCCGGCTACGTCCCCTGTAAGAGCGTTTAGCTTGTTCTTAAGTGACAACCCGATAGGGAGAGTTCTCTTAATTTTAGTAGCAGTATCTGTTTTTGTAAAACTCTCACTGAATCTCATTGATGCGGTAACTTATTTCGTAATTCCTAGCTCAACCCTAGCTAAGTCAGAGTTGAGTACTTCAGTCAAGTACGACGTCGAGATCAAGTATCCCTTCTACACTTTAATGAGCCTCATCTTCACGCTTTACATGGCCCCACCACTCTACTATCTCCTTAATTACTTAACAGTGAGGGTACTTCCATGGTCATCTTCATTCTTAGGTGACTTTATGAGGAGCTCGCCTTACACTACTTACCTACCTACTTTAGCAGAGATACTGTTCTTCTTAGTCTTGTGGGGCCTCCTGAGCTACGTAACCAGATTCTTCAGAGGTCATATCAATAATAAGTTAGTTGCAGTCTTTGTTTTCTTAGTAGTCCTCTTCTTAATAGTAACTCAATTTAGCTCACTAGATATGAATGAATTTTTAAGTGTGGTTTACTTTAAGTACTACAAGGATTTTTTAGTGGTTGGTGAGTTGTTGCTCCAAATTACTGGTTTTGTTCCTTGAGGTGGTGGGTGTGAAGATGGGAATTAAGAAGTGGTATGTGTATATGTTGTTCGCGGTAGCATCATTTATACTCTCAGTAATTTTCATGTTGTGGTCCGTGTATTACATGAGTAACGCGATGGTCGGGACGTCGTTCCTGACCGCCTTAGCCGGGTTCGCGTTCCTGGCCTCGTCTATACAGGCCCTGAAGATAACTGCTTACGTATATAGTGTGGAGTCAGGTGCTACTACTGATGAAAGAAAAGAAAGTTGATGTCTTAGTACCTACGCTTATTATTGTGGCTCTAGCTTTGGCTTCGCTAATAACTATAGCTGAGAGAGGACCTCCTAAGCTGGGGCTCCCCATAGGCGCCTCACCACTCAACGCAGGTAAGTTAGGTACTACCAAGATGCTTTCAATAATTAAGGAGAGGTTTAACGACGTGAGGCTTGTTCGAGACTGGAGCACGATCAACGAGACCGTGAGGTCCTGTGATAAGGCCTTAATAATTACGGTATCGCCTGAGAAGCCCTTCACTGATAGAGAGCTTGACTCGATAGATTCTCTCATAAGGAAATGCAACACAGTCTTATTTCTGTTAGCTGACGAGACCGGAAACTCTAACGCACTCTTAGAGAAAGCCGGGCTAAACTTGAGGATTGATGGCAGAATAGTACTGCAGGCGCCGGACAACGTCGTAAACTTAACGATGTGGTCGCTAAGTAACGTGAGCACTAGTACAAACTCCTTTTTTGTTGAAGCATTGTTTAGTTATCCTAACGGCTACATAGATAGATTATACTTAGATAAGGCCTCGTTTATACAGATACGGCCTGAAGAGACTAACGTGAGTATTTTGGGAGTCACTACCAGCTACGTAGCAGTAGCGCCATTAGTGTCTGAAGAAGTTAAGGAGACACGTATTGACTACTACTTAGGGAGAGTCGTCATTGCAGCTTCTGAAGAGAGAAGTAAGTACAGAGCTTTGATAATTTCTGACGGGTCAATCTTTACTAATCAGGTTTTAAGTCATGGTGTGTGGGGCCTGAAGTATGAGAGGCTTTTAAGAGAGAGTCTGAACTTCTTAACTAACGACACTTCAGGAGTAGTAGTTCTTGTAGATTCTAGTAAATACGAGAACGTTGATTTAACGACGAATCCAGCACTACTAGAGTACGCAGATCCTTTAACTCTGTCTCTCTACGCAGTATTCAGGTTAATCCATCCGGCCACGTGGTTTGCGCCACTAATTAACTTCCTAAACGACTTAACAAACAGGTGGCTAGACTCGCTAGGTTTTCCTATGTTAGCTTGCCTAACCCTCATCTTAGGCACTCTACTAGCAATTCAGTTAGTCAGGAGTGTTCCGGAAGTCGTGAAGGATCAAGCCGTAGTGGAAGTCAAGAGTAAGGAATTCGTCGTCTTTAGTAACTTAGCAGATGAGGTGATTAGCGGAAAAATCACTTTAGGGAAGCAAGACTTTATAGAGCTCTACGAAATAGTAGACGAGATCTTCAGGAACTCTGTAGGAGTGCCACTCAATAGCGGGGAAGTCGTGAGTATTCTGGTGAGCCGTGGTGTAGATCCCGAGAAAGCCAGAGATTTCTGGTCTTCGATTAACAGAACATACTTGAAGGCTAAAAAGAAACTTGCTTTCCCGCCAGTCTTGATGTGGGGTAGGAAAGTAAGGAAGAGCATAATAGAATGTGAGGAGATCTTGAATGTATTAGGCACGTCACTCCTAAAAGACGTAGGTTTTGAGTACTTACTAGCGAGGTGACTAGCTGAGGATGAGTCTACCCTCAATAAGCGTTAAAGGTACCGAACGCCTTACAGGGCTTCTCTTCCTAGCGGCTATTTTAATTAGCTTATGGGTTTTCTTCAAGTACGAGACTTTATTTGCCGGCTTAGGACTAATATCACTTTCTCTTACGTTAAGGCTCTATGCAGTCATGTCTACTAACGCTATTCAGAAGTCTCTAGTAAGTGTTGAGAAGACCACGTACGTTAGCGGGGAACCCGCTATAATTGAGTACGTCATAAAGAACACGACTAACGTACCAATAACGTTTCTAGAATTTACGTTACTGCATAGTCCATACCTAAAGTCATTGTCTGGAGTTAGTGGAGTAACATATGTCCCACCTAAAGGCACGGTAAAAATCCCTTTCGTTTTTGAGTGGAGAGTTGGTAAGCACGTTGTTGGGCCTCTTAAAGGGGTCGTTAGAGATCCTCTAGGTCTCTTCAGGTCTTCTGAATTATTTTTAAGTCAGCCTACCTACGTTGAAGTAATCCCGAAACCTTCTGAACTAGCTTTGCGAAGAATGTTCGTAGCTTCTAAGGTGGCCGCACTATCTAGAACTAAGAGGATTGGATTGGGAGTAGAGTTTTACGGTGTTAGGGAGTACATACCGGGAGATGAGTTAAGGAGAGTGTCTTGGAGGCACGTTTCTTTATGGGGTAAGCCATTCGTGAAAATAACTGAAGAGGAGTCTTCCCTGAATATAGTATTCGTGGTCTCCTTGGGTAGTGACGCGTTCGTCGGGATCTACGGTCGCACACCCTTCGAGCACATCTCAAATATCGTAGCGTCTGTAGCTAGGTACCTAGCTAGGAGGAATGACCTAATGAGTGTTCATGTATTCCTCGGAAAGAACTACATACATACTTACCCGGCAAGAGGTAGTAAGGCGTACCAGTTAATACTCAAGACATTCTCTGAAATACTCTTTAGTCCTGAAGATTCCGGCTCTCCATTAAATACTCAATCTCCTAAAGAAATAATTAGTTACGTGTATCCTCACCTACCTAGAGACAGGTCTATTATATTGTTGTTAGCTACCTCAAAGTTCTTAGCTAATTACGTGGATCAACTACTTGAAGTCATGAGTTTTATCTCTAGTAGGGGGCACATAACTTATATTCTGACACCTTTAACACTGTCTTATGAAGTTAAAGGTTTACCTGAATGGGGTAAAGCACTGTATAGGTTGAGGGTTTTTGAATCTCTTAGAAGTGAGTTGGGAAGTGTTAAGAGGATTAGAGATGCTGGGATTCCAGTTATAGCTATGGGTCCTGAAAATCTTGCGACCGAGGTTGTAATGCGTTTAGAGGCTTTAAGGAGCTAGTAGCGATTTTCAGTAGCTACTCTTAAGTATTTTCTCTCTAAGCTCGTGAATCAGCATGTTCTTGAGTTCGTATTTATGAAGTCTTGTCAAGTGTAGGTACATTCCTTTCTTAGTGAACGGTCCTTTCCCGCAAATATTGCAGTAGAGTGACGCGCCTTCAAGTCTGGAAACCTCTTTAGCTATAGTTTCTATAGCTTCAAGAGATATCTTAGCTATTGACGAGCCCGTCACCACTCTTAATCGGTCAATATCTATACTCTTATTTGAGGCTCTCCTAGCTAAGAAATCTATGAGACGTTCTGATAAGGGATCTAGCTTAGAAGTATTAAGACCCACTTAAACCACCTACACAAACAACCAAAGCTGTAGCTATCAACTGAAGAACTAGTGAGGGCTCTGAATCCTCAAGTATGTTCTTAACCACCTTCGTTTCCTGAGGATTCAGTTTTATCAAGTTTAGAAATCTGATAAGTAGATCGCGAGCTTCTTCTTTACTCGCAATCCCTAAGTCTACCTTCTTCCTTAGACTCATAGCTTCCTCAAGTATGTCAGCTAACTCAGAATCACTATACTCTACCTCCCACAGCTTCTTCGCGTGTGTTCCTAACTCACTAGCTAAGCCGTTAACGTATCTGTTAGTACATATCTTAGTCACCAGCTCACCGACTCCTAACTTAATTAGGGGGATTATATCTTGAGCTAAGTCTTCATAACCTAAACGCTTCACGACTAAGAAAGTCGACAGCGTTAATGTGAAATTCTCTACTATATAGTAATCTAGGCTACTCTCAAAGTCTTCAGATGACTCAAGATCTTTGAGCATAGATTCCGACAAGTAGAGCCCCATATAATAATCTTGCCTTACAGGCAAGCGATTTAATTACAGACGTAAGTAAAACATAAGAGAATTTTAGTTGTCTTAATAAAATGTATTATTAGGAAATGACGTAATACTTAATACATAGTTTCTCGACTAGATGGTGTTCGCTGGCTCTCAGGTTGTTTTAAGAAGAGCGGGTGAGTTGAGAGTGTGAGGTTATTTTTCTTTATGTTTTGTGATTGTTTATTGGTTTTGTAGTCTCCTTGTCCCGTAAGGTAATGAATCGCGGGCGACTACGCGGGAGCCTCTGTGGTTAGGGGCTCTGAGGAGGCCGTTAAGAAGCTAAACACAAAGAACAACGAAAACTAGTGAACAGCCATCTGCAAAGAAACGATGTGTCTTGCTCTAAATAAGGATGTGCGAGTAATTTGCTACTCTTCATATATCTCGTAGTTTTCATACTCGAGATATTTAGTATAGTTTCTCTCGTATTGGTAGACAGGTATCATAAGGTCTGCGCAGAATTCTTCTACTGTAGCAACTTTCTTTAGTTCGTTAATATCTATTTTCAAGTTTTTAGGAGGTGTTATGATTTCTTTCTCTGCACTTAAGTAGCCTCTCGAGTCTTCTTTGAGTCCTACGAGTACTACGGGTTTCTCTAAGACCCAGGCGAACACCTCGGCTTGCTTCCTAGCATAATCGTTTATTGGATAGAGCTTGAACTCATAGTAGGTTTCGGTAAATTCGTCGTAGAGGTCTGGCTGAGCAGCTACGAATAAGTCTCTGGTCAGTCTCTTAAAACTAGTCTTAGGTTTCTCGCCAATCACGCCGGCGTTGAGGAGTGCTGAGTAAGCCCTGTAAGCCTTGAGAATTAAGTCTCGCTTATAAATTCCCTCAGCTCTTAATCTGGCCGCGACTTTCCTAACAAACCATTTAGGTACTTGCGCGTACCAAGCTCGCGAATACACGTGGTTAGCCAGCGCGTACTCCTCCTCGAAAATCTTACCAAATTTTAGCGAAACCTCGTCGCCTTCAGGCGGCTTACTCAGCAACTTAGCTACGTCTGAGGCCTTAACCACCAAGACGTTGATAGTCTCGCTACACTCACTCAGCTTTTCCTCATCACGCAAGTTGCTTAACCTCAAATAAAGTCTTGTCTTCTAGAAAATTAACCTAACTCTACATAGTCGGTTTCAGCCTACTTATTAGGTGTTTGAATAAGTAAGTTTATGGGGTGAGGGGATGCTTAAGACAATTAAGAAGATTTTAAGAGAGCTGGTAAGTTTTATTAAGGGACTTAATCAGGCAATAGTTGAAGACAGTGTTAGTGCTCTTGAGTTAGAGCATAACGAGCTTGAAGCTGCTTTCTTGACTATCGTTTTAGGTTCGCTAGTAGGGGTAGCTACACTCTCTCCTATCCTCAGCCTAGAACTACTTGAGGTCCTCAAGGATGAGATTAAGATTCTTGAGAGCAGAGCTGTGAGAGGTGAAGACGTGCTAGGAGACTTGATGGCTTCCTTAGGTGGTGAGTGGTGATTGACATAATCAACTTACTAAAGCCTATTGAAGGAGACCCTCACGTAGTCATGGTTTTGGGTAAGGGGGGTGTGGGAAAGACCTCCACATCAATATTAATATCTAGCGAGTTGAGAAAGCTGGGGAAAACCCTCCTAGTAAGCTTTGATCCTGCTAAGCACATACTTAAGTATTTAAACGTGAGCAAGTCTGCAGAATTATTTGAAGTAAGTGATAATTTCTTCGTTAGTCAGTTAGATATTGAGGCATCAGCTAAAGAATTAACGTCTAGATACTCGAGCCTCATCAGTGATTTATTCCCGTCACTCTCAGTTCTTAACTTAGAAGACATTACTAAAGCACTTAAGTATGCTCCAGGAGTTGAAGAGGAAGTGTTCCTTAACTGGCTGAGTGAAGCATATAATAAGAAAGACTTTAGATTCATAGTGATAGATACTCCTCCTACGGGCATCTCTCTCAGAACGCTAACACTACCTAAACTTTATCTCTTGTGGCTCGAGAAACTAATCAATATAAGAGAAAGGATCGTGTCACTCAGGTATGTCATAGCCAAGACTCTCGGCAGAGAGATTAAGGTTAGTGACCCAGCACTCGTTAAATTATACGAGATGCGCGAGAAGTATAATAAAGTTAGAGAAGCATTAACAAACCGTTCAAGAACTTCATTCGTGGTCGTAACAAATCCTGAGCCCCTGCCCATGTATGAGTTAAGAGAAGTTCTCAAGTTTTTAAGTGAAGAACTCGCCACGACACCTAAGCTACTCGTAATGAATAAAGTTCTTCCAGAAGACGTTGCCGTGAAGTTAGGGGCTTACGAAGAGCAAAAAACTATTATTGAGGAATTCATGAGCTTGCCAGGCAAGTCTATCATGATTCCGTACGTTAGTAACCCACCCTCAAAATTAGAAGACATTCTTAAATTGAGGGAGGTAGTGGTCGTAACTAAGGGTGTCTAGTCTTGATAATTGAAGTAATAGCTTTCTCGGCGTTAATAATCGCGTCAGCTATCTCCGTGATCTGGTACTTCAGAGGTAGGAGGAAGATGCTCAAGTTCATTAAAGAATTTACTGACGAACTTGAGAGAGAGTTAAGACCTGCTGACAAGGAGTACGTGCTCCTAGGGTACTTAGTAGGTTATAGGGCTAAGTATAAGCTTGAAGACGGGAGAAACGCTTACATCTTGTTGACTACAGCGCCTAGACATTCCTTCTTCTACTACCTGATAGCTAGGGCGTTGAACCGCGAAGATAGAGTAACTATAATGCTAGAACTTACTGGACGAAATGTCTTGAGAGACCTCCACGCTGTCAAGAAAGGCGAGTCTAGAATACTTAACGTCTTGCTGCGGGACCTGGGCTCTCGGGCAGAAAGACTGAGCAGGACTATCATAAAGACTAGTAAGGGAGATTACGAGGTCTTTTACGAAGAACCGAGAGACTTAGAATTAATTAATAAGATAATAGACTCGAGACCTAAACCAATAATTAAATTATCAGCTTACAAGAGCCTAAACGCCGTTGAGGTAGTCTCTAGAGCTGAGCTAGGCTCTGTGAACGAGTTACTTGGGTCTCTGAAAATTCTTGCTAGAAATATCAGTAAAAGCTTGCCATCACATAACTAACCTCGCAAATCAAGGAGTGAGGCAGCACTACCAGCTTATCTTAGACTTTATAGAGCTGTCTATCTCTATACCTATCTCTCTAGACCTCCTGAAAGAAGTTTCTATCACTTCTATCAAGCCTGCCTTTATACCCTTAGCTTCTAAAACTTTAAGCCCCTGAATAGTAGTGCCTGAAGGAGTCGTTACCTCGTCTCTAACTTCTATAGGATGTGAATCTAGCTCTCTTAGTAATTTCACGGTTCCTTCAATCATGTCTAGAATTGCTCTATAAGCTACGTCTCTAGTCATCCCTGAAGAAACAGCTCCTAGAACTAACCCGTCTATTATCTCGGCTATGAAGGCCGGTCCACTACCTACTAGACTAGTCCATATATCTAGGTATTCTTCGGGAACCCAATACACGCTACCAAAACACCTGAGAACGTTCTCGACAGTAGAGCGGTCGTCTGAGTTGTTGTCGTTGGTTGCTATGGCTGTAGCTGACTTACTTACTAATGTGTTGATGTTTGGCATAGCCCTGAAGACTTTAGCCCCGCGCAAAACCCTGCTTAAAGTCTCTAGTTTAACACCAGCCATCACAGAAACTACTAACTTACCTGACCAGAAATCTACTGGAACCTGATTATAAAGGTCTAGAAAGTTATGAGGCTTAACACTCACTATAACTAAGTCAGATTTACGCACTACGTAAGCATTATCTCTACTCACCTCAGCACCAAGCCTTAAAGCTTTCGCTAAAGTCTCTTCACTCCTACCACTCGCGTAAACTTCTAAGTCAGACCTGCAAGACTTGAGAGCTCTAATCATCGCTGAACCTATCCTACCAGCGCCTAAGACACCCACACTACACTTACTCGTACTCCTCCACCACTATTAAGAACTCGTAAATTACCTGCTTATAACTCTTTATAGACATAATAACAGAAACGTAGGTAGCAAGAGACAAAAAGACGAGAACCAAGATATCATTATAGTGTAAGATTCGAGTTGTTAGAATATAACAATACGATAAAGAAGCATAATAAGTTGCTTCAGAATGTCATAAAACTTAAAAACTCTTAAGTAAAATTAGTTAGTGTGGTGTACTCTATGTATGTTAGAAAATCTCTAAAAAGAGCTATTTCTAAAACTATGGGAATTATAATAGGTCTCGTGATAGTGATAGCTGTCGTAGCCGGAGTTCTAATTTACATGACTACACAAGTACCACCAACAACGACGCCAACGACTACTAAGCCTAAGATAGAGAAGGTTAAAATAGGTATTATAGAGCCCTTAACAGGGCGTTACGCTGTCTTTGGTCAAGAAGCTGTTGATGCTGCCAGACTCTTAGTTGATATTATAAATAACGAGTTAGGAGGTGTTAGTTCTTTAGGAGGTGCTAAGCTCGAATTATATGTTGAGGACGCCGGCACCAGTCCTGACACAGCCGCCTTAGCTGCTGAGAGACTTATCTCTAACTACAGGCCTCACGTAATATTAGGTGCTTACATAAGTAGGCTTACAGCTGCGGTAGCTGAAGTAACTGAGAGAGAAAAAATACCTTTAGTGATGGACGCTTTAGTTGATTGGTTGACTGAGAGGGGATGGAATTACGTCTTTAGACTAGCTCCTAGAGCTAGTACTCACGGCAAAGCAGCTGTAGATTTCGTCTTAGAAATGGCAAAGAAAACCAACACTACGATACGTACTGTGGTAGTACTTCATGAAGACTCCATATTCGGGACCACAGTGGCTAACGGCGTTAGGTCGCAACTGATAGCTAAGGGAGTAATACCTAATGAGACTATAACTTACGCATACACGATAACCGACTTCGGACCCATAATCTCCAGAATTAGAGAATTAAACCCGGACGTTATATTTAGCGTACCTTACTTCAGCGACGGAATACTATTTGCTAAAGCTTTGCAGGCCTCAGGTATTAAAGTAAAGTTTATAGCTGGTGCTGGCGGGTGCGGTTATACGGACCCAGACTCTATAAGAGAGGCTGGCGAAGCAGTAGAGTACTTCACAAACACGTACAGCTACAACCCGGCTCGTCAGACTCAATGGAACAAGCGTATTGTCCAGGCATTCCAGCAGAAATACGGTAAGTTACCTACTGAGGCTGCCGGCATAATATTCTATTCCTTGATGTTTGTTTATGAAGGTCTTGAGAAAGCAGGTCAGATGTTCCCTGACGACCCGTTAAACCCAGATAACTTAAGAGCTGTTTTCTTATCGATGGATCTAGACGACTCTAACAGCATAGCTGCCCAACTTTACCCAACTGGCAGAGTAAAGTTAGCAGCTAATGGTGAGAATCTCTACGGTGGTACGGCAATCCTGCAAGTCATTGGGGGTCAACCTAGAGTCATATGGCCTGAGGCTGAGGAAGGCGTAACCCCGATCTTCCCAAGACCTTAAAACAAGGTTTTTATAACCTTGATAGATTTTTTCATGTAAGTCGGGGGAAGTCAGATGCTACCTAGTCCTGGTTTACTATTTCAGAGTGTTTTAGACGGTATTTTCTTAGGATTTCTATACTCTCTCATAGCTTTAGGACTTTCTCTAGTTTTCGGGGTCATGGGAATAATAAATTTTGCTCATGGAGACTTCATCATGTTAGGTTCCTACCTAGTGTGGATACTAGCTAACAGCTTGAGGTCAGACCCCTCACTAATGTCTATAGCTACGGTCCCACTATTTTTCGTGATGGGCGCAGCTATCTATACAGCAATTATAAGGCCTGTCTTAGGTAAAGAGCCATTAATACAGATAGCAGTGACTGTAGGGGTAGGCTACGTCCTGCAGAACCTCGCCTTAATGATGTTTCGAGCAGAACCTAGAGCAGTCCAGACTACTTACCTAAACTTCTACTTAAACTTAGGTTTGGTAAGCGTTCACGTAGCTAAATTAATCTCCGCTCTTCTCAGCCTATTCATCGTTCTCGGGGTTCACTACCTCCTCACTAAGACTTGGGTCGGTCTAGCTATTAGGGCTACCGCGTATGATAGGGAAGTAGCTTCTTTAATGGGTATTAACGTAGGTAAGGTATTCTTGTTAGTCTTTAGTCTTGGTATAGCTCTCACAGGCCTCGCGGCATCTCTCTGGATGACTTTCGGTCAGGCTGACCCCTACATAGGCTCCTCATTCGGTCTCTTAACTTGGGTCATAATAGCGTTAGGTGGTTTAGGCGGAGTTTCAGGTCTTCTAGCGTCTAGCGTGATCGTAGGCGTGATACAGTCTTTGACAATGACTTTAGTCTCACCAACTGTGAGTTTAGCAATACCTTACGTAGTCTTCATAATAGTGTTGTGGTTTAGACCTCAAGGACTCTTTGGTAAGGGGTGACTCAAGTGAACTCAAGAAACATATTCTCTATAGTATTGCCTTCACTCATTGTCGTGCTTGCTGGCGCAACCATACCGTTCTTAGTAGGCTTTAATCAGTACTACGTGTTGCTGGCTCTCCAGTCAGTCATAATGGCCTCGATTGCTCTAGCGTGGAATATAATAGGAGGGTATGCTGGTCAGCTAGACCTCGCTTCATTCGCTTACATAGGTCTTGGAGGAATACTAGCAACTATGCTCATGATAGAGCATAACATAACACCGTGGCTCGGCATGTTTTTGGGTGCTGGGGTTTCAGCTGCTTTAGCGTTCATTATAGGATTCCCTCTATTTCGTTTTGGTATAAAGGGTGTTTGGTATGCTCTATCAACCGCCGCACTGGTAGTGATACTGCATGAAGCCTCTATAATGGTCTTAGGGCCTTTCGACTACTATATACCGTTTGTTGAGGGCTGGTACTACATTAGATTCAGGACGTGGGAGAATCTCTACTACTTCAGTTTAGCAGTGCTAGCTTTCATTATCTCGCTGAATCTCTACATAAGCAGAAGCAAATTAGGCTATTACTTAAAGGCTATAAGAGAAGATGAGGTAGCTGCTGAAGCTGTAGGCATAAACGTGAGAAAATATAAGTTGCTAGCCTTAGTAATTTACGCGTCTATCTTAGGGTTCATCGGCTACCTATACATAGTATCTCAGAGAACCTTCTCGTATAACACGTTCAGCGGTCCTCAATCAGTTTACGTAGCTATAATAGGAATTGTGGGGGGGCTGGGCTCTGTTAGCGGAGTATTTTCAGCAGCTCTAATACTCAAGATTGTTGAGGAGTACCTTAGGGGGTACTTAGGCGGTGTATTGCCGGGTCTCCACCTGCTATTATTTGGCACTTTGCTCATAGTCGTGGGTATTCTAAGACCTGAAGGACTTTCATCACTTACAGACACGCTCACAAGAAAAATTAAGGTGAAAGTATTGAGGTGGTACACGTGAGTAACGCAGTACTCCTCGAAGTAGATAGCTTGAGTAAGCGTTTCGGCGGCATCGTAGCTCTCAACAACGTTAGTTTAAGAATTAACGAGGGAGAGATAGTCGGTATAATAGGTCCTAACGGGGCGGGCAAAACAACGCTAGTAAATTGTGTGACGGGCATCTACAAGCCAGATAGCGGGAAAGTTATCTTCTTAGGAGAAGATATAACTGGTAAACCCCCACATGTCATAGCGGTTAAGGGCATCGCGAGAACTTGGCAAAAGATAAGACCCTTCTACAACATGTCAGTCATCGAAGCAGTTACTGCCGGGGCTTTGTTAAGAACTAAAGATGTTCTGAGAGCTAGAGAGGAGGCTACGGAAGTACTAGAGTTCATAGGCTTCCCTAGAAGCAAGTTTGAGATGCTTGGTAAGAACATTACCTTAATAGAACACAAGCTAGTGGATTTGGCTAGGGCTATAGCTACTAAACCTAAGCTCTTATTCTTGGATGAAGTAGTTGCTGGGTTAAGGCCTCACGAAGTTGACGTTATAGCTGACGTAGTCAAAAAGATAAACAGAGAGATGAAGATAACTTTAGGCGTGATAGAACACGTCATGAGGTTTGTAATGAATATTAGTGATAGGATAGTAGTACTGCATGAGGGTAGACTGCTAACACACGGGACTCCCGCTGAGGTCGCGAGAGACCCCTTAGTGGTAGAAGCTTACTTAGGTACTAAGCCTGTTTAGGTGGTTCCTCATGAGCAACACGTTACTCGAGTTAAAAGATGTAGAAGCGGGCTACGGAGTCTTCAGAGTTCTCCACGGCGTGAGTCTCAAAGTAGATAAGGGAGAAATCGTAGCGTTAGTAGGTCCTAACGGAGCGGGCAAGACAACGACGCTTAAGACCATAGTAGGTCTTACGAATCTATTCAAGGGCGAGATAGTATTCGATGGGTCGAGGATTAACGAGGTCCCGCCACATAATAGAATCAAGAGAGGATTAGCGTTAGTTCCTGAAGGTAGAGGGATTTTCGCGCCGTTGACTGTGCTCGAGAATCTCTATCTAGGTGCTTATCATGAGGAAGCTAGGCAGAAACTTAACGACTCTCTTGAGATGGTGTTCACTATATTCCCTAAGCTTAAAGAAAGGAGAAGTCAAGTAGCAGACACACTCTCTGGGGGTGAGTCACAAATGCTTGCCATAGGAAGAGCATTAATGTCGAGACCTAAAATACTACTCTTAGATGAACCAAGTCTTGGCTTAGCGCCTAAGATAGTTTCAGAGCTTTTCGAAACGTTTAAGAAGTTGAATGAGGAATGGAAAGTCACTCTACTCTTGGTGGAACAGCATGTCAAGAATTCTCTGGAGATTTCACACAGAGCTTACGTGATGGAATCAGGTAAGATAGTGTTAGAGGGAGAGAGTTCTACCTTAATAAGTGATGAGAGGTTGCGGAAGGCATACTTAATCATATAACGCAACAGCACACCACTGCTTATTCCATGAGAACAAGCCGTGTTTTAAACTTTATAATTTGATGTCTTGTTTATACTGTAGGTGATGTGTTGGAAGAGCCCCCTATAGGACCTAAGAAGTATCAAGTGATTGCTGGCTTGATTATCTTCGTTTTGTGGACTGCTATGTTACCCCTAATTAACAGGTCTGATGTCAAGATTCTCGGTATTCCTCTGCTTTGGTTTTACTACATATTATTGTCTATAGCTACTACTCTAGCGTTAACAGTAATGTACTTGACTGAGAGGTGAAGTTTTTGGAGGCTGAGGCATTAATAGCTTCTTCTATAGTATTCTCCGTGATAGCTATATCTGTGTTCATAGGGCTTCTAGTGTCTAAGCTGAGAGTCAAGGTTCTGAGAGCAGACACGTACATAGTTGCTGGAAGGACTTTAGGAACTCTCGTCTTCTTCCTTAACTCGGCTGCCGTGATCTATAGCGGCTATACCTTCTTAGGTACTGCCGGTTACTCTTACAAGTACGGTGCGGCGACTATGTTTGTTTGGGGCACATCACTTCTAGGTTATATCGTAGGATACTTAGTAGCTCCTCGAGTGTGGAGCCTAGCTAAGAAAAACAACCTACTAACTCTATCTGACTTCATCATGTGGAGATATAACAGCAAGGCTTTAATGGTGTTAGCCGCGATAATCTCAGTAGTTTTCCAGATACCTTACGTGCAACTACAGATACAGGCAGTCTCGATAATAATTGACACAACATCTTACGGCTCACTACCCTCACTACACCTATCTGTAGTAGTTTTCGGTTTAGTGATTCTCTACGTGTTTCTCGGCGGGATGATGTCTATAGCGCTAACTAATGTGTTTCTCGGCGCTTTAATGCTCGCCACGATGTTCGGTGGTAGCTGGGCTATAATTCTCAAGTACTTTGGTGGGTTGCCAGGTCTTTACGAGGCAGTTTCGTCAGTCTCGCCTACCCACCTAACACTCCCAGGTCCTGGTGGCTTAAGACCTGAGACTTGGTTCATATCTTCAGTCATAGGTACCGGAATAGGTTTTTGGTGCTGGTCTCAAAGAGTTCAGACACTATTTACCGCCAAAGATGTTAGAGTAATCAAGAAAGGTATGGTTCTTAACTCTTGGTACCTAGTCTTGGGGTCACTCTGGGTAACTCACATGGGGTTAGTTGCTTTAGCTCTAGGCACTCGGTTAAGGAGTAGTGACTACGCCTTCATCACGCTAGTCAGTGAGGCTTTCGGACCTGTAGTGCTGGGCTTAGTAGCTGCTGGTGGGGCAGCAGCATCTCTCTCTACGGCGGCAGGTCTCCTACTAGATCAAGCAAGCACTATATCAAGAAATCTGATACAGCAAGTCTTTAAGAATAAACTAGGAGATAAGGAACTAGTGACTCTGACTAGGATTGCCGTAGTGGGATTAGGGATAGTATCGACGATCTTGGCTTACCTATCTCCAGCACTTCTAGTTGATTTACTCTTGATGGGTTACGCTGGCGTGACTCAGTTACTCCCAGGTCTCTTCATAGGTATTTTCTGGAAAGACCTCCAAAAATACGAGGTTTTAAGCGGATTACTAGCAGGGGAGCTGACAGTACTACTAATGTCTGCTTTCTGGGGTCAAGAACCGTTCAGCATACACCTAATAATATGGGGTCTAACAGCGAACCTAGCAACTCTCTCAACTACCTACGTAATAAGAAAAACAATAAGAAGATAAGAACTTGTGAATTTATTAGCTAAAACTAGTTGATATTATGTGGTGTTGACACGTGCCTATAATTAGGCGTAGTAGAAAGTTCCCCATAAGAGTAGCTGACATCATGAGCACACCACCGATAACAGCCAGAGACAATACTCCCGTAGAAGAGATTGCTAAGATCATGAACGAGAACAACATTGGTAGCGTGATGATAGTTGATTCAGGAGGGTATTTGACAGGGATAATAACCGAGAGAGACCTCATATTCGCTGTAGCTAATGGGAAGATAGGCAAGAATCTCCCCGCTTACATGATAATGACTGAGAACCCCGTAACAATAGAGCCGGACGCTCCAATAGATGAGGCTCTACAGAAAATGCGTGAGAATAACATAAGGCACCTGCCAGTGACTGACCTGGAGAAAAAGCCTGTAGGTATGGTATCATTAAGAGACGTTATTGACGCAATACTAACTTTTATTAAGGTTTTTGCTTAATTGCAGAATAATACTTTTTAGCTTAAAGCGTGTGTAGAGAATCATATTTTAGTGAGGGTTCGAAGCTTGATAGATGATTTCAGCGACTTGACAAAATACTTAAGTGGAAAGAGTAGGTTAAGGTATGTAATCTTTCATGTAAGTAGTTGCTCCTCTACTCAAGACCTAGCCATGTCGCTTTTCGAGCAAGGCTATGGCGAGGGCTTAGTAGTTCTCTCGGAAGAGATGAGTTCAGGGAGAGGCAGATTAGGAAGGAGTTGGACGGCTACTCCAGGAGGTCTTTGGTTCACTTTAGTCCTCACACCTCCTAAACCAACTAATCTTCAGATACTTAGCTTAGGAGTAGGTTCTTCAGTAGCTAAAGCACTTAAAGAACTCTATGGGCTTAACGCAGTAGTTAAGTGGCCTAACGACGTTTTAGTGAATGAAAAGAAGATTTCCGGAGTCCTGATAGAGGGAAAGAAGAAGCTTAGCATAGCCCTCTTCGTAGGTGTGGGAGTTAATGTAAATAATGAGATACCAGAAGAACTGAAGGAGAAAGCAGTAAGTATTAAGGAAGTCCTCACTCGACAAGTCTCTAGGGCTCCCTTACTAGCAAGGATACTTCAAGAAATTGAGGAAACTTACTCTAAGTTACTTGAGGAAAAGACAGACGAGATTCTGAGAGAGTGGCGTAGTCTTGCAGGAACTCTGGGAAAGAAAGTTAAGGTAGTTACTGGAGAAGAAGTTATTGAGGGAGTAGCAGTTGACGTAACATCTGATGGCTCACTAATAGTAGTGGATAGAGCTGGGATTAGACGCGTCATCTACAGTGGTGACGTGACACACTTAACACAGTTCCCTAATTAGAAGGAATATCAAGTCAAAATGACGTCCATACGCAGGAAGACTCCTACTTCACAAATGTTTATGTGATTAATACTCTATACATATCGAAACATAGTATCACTAAAATCAAATTCACAGAAATATTTTGTTATGTTATTAAGAGGTCTGTAATTTAATTTGTTATTACTTATTACTTACAACTAGAAAAACTTAAAAACCCATTACAACAAAATAATATGAGGTGTCTTAACACATGGCATTTGACATGAAAACTCTTGCTTTAGTAATAGTGGTCTTGATAATAGGTCTAGCAGTAGGTTACGGCATAGCAGCTGTGACGGGCGGTGGTGCGGTCACTACCGTGACCGTGACTCCTGAGAAGAAGGTATACACTATAGGCTTCACTCTACCACTCTCGGGAGAACTGTCTTCAATAGGTAAGGTATGGGAGAAAGTAGTTCAGCTAGCTATTGAGGACCTAAACAGAGAGGTTCAGGCTTACGGCTTTAACGTTGAGTTCCGTTCTGTGATACTAGATGACGGCACTACCGCGGAGAGAGCACTGCAGAACGTGCAGAGCTTTGTTCAGCAAGGTATTAAAGTAGTCATAGGACCTGCAGCCAGCGCTCAAGTTAAGGCTGTTAAATCTTACGTTGACGCTAACAAAATAGTTCTAATATCTCCGTCTTCTACTGCACCTACCCTAGCAATACCTAACGACTACATTTTCAGGACTGTAGGTTCTGACGCCGGACAAGCTAAAGCATTAGCTGCTTTAGCTTATCAAGAAGGCGCTAGAAAAGTCATCGTATTCTACAGGAACGATGAGTACGGTAAAGCATTTGCAGACTTCTTTGAGAACTACTTCAGAGAGATGGGAGGTACCGTGGTTAAGCTCCCCTACCAGACAGGTTTGCCAGATTACGCATCAGAAGTAGCTACCCTAGCGAGCAAGGTCCAGAGTGAGGGAGCCGAAGCTGTAGTGTTAATAGCTTTCGATACCGACGGGGCTAACATACTCTCTCACGCTGCTGAATCAGATGTACTCTCTAGTGTGAGGTGGTTTATCTCTGAGGGACCGCACGGTGCGAAGGAGTTACTATCTTCAGCTGTTGGTCAATTCGCGTCAAGAGTGAGGCTCTTCGGGACTAGACCTCTATTCATAGCTAACCCATTATATGAGGACTTCAAGAATAGAATGGTGCAGAGATTCGGTGAGGAGCCAGGCGTATTTAGCGAGAACTTGTATGATGCCATAAAGCTTGCCGGCTGGGCAATACTTAGAGCGGGTACTTATGACGGGGAAGCGATAAGAGCAGCCTTAATAGAAGTAGCCAAGACTTACTACGGCCCCAGCGGATGGACCGTCTTCGATTCTGCAGGTGATAAAGCACAGCAGGATTACGGTGTGTGGGCTATAGTTCCTGGAGGACCTATGGGTTACCAATTCAAAGATGTTGGTTTGTATGAGAGAGGCTCTATAATATTCCTTGAGGAAGCATATTCGTAATTTTTAAAGTATTAAATTAAATTAAAACATAAAAATTTAAGCATCATATAAAACGAGTTTAGGAAGACGTGGGTGGGAGTTTGATACCCGGCATACAGCAGGCAATAATGAACACGCTTCAATACATGTTATTCTACTTGATTTTTTCACTACCACTAACCTTAAGTTATAGAACGACTAAGGTAATCAATTTCGCGCACGCGAATTTCATAACTTATGGTGCATACGTGGCTATATTCTTACACGGTATTATGGGCTTGAATATCATGTCAGTAGCTGCAATTCTCGCTTTTCTGATTACCGGCGCCATAGCAGTTCTAAATAACGTACTTGTTTTTACACCTCTTCAGAAGAGAGGTTCTTCACCAGCTATAATAATGATATCTTCGATGGGTTTATGGATAGCTTACAAGTACCTGCTTTACATGACTACTGACATAGCGCATTATTACACCATCAAGAATTTCGTGTCTTACGGAAGAATTACGTACTCGGACGTGCCTAGAGGTAGTGTAGGAGGTGTTGAGCTTAGTCAAGCATTCGTAGCGAGTTTGATTACTGCATCATTAGTCGTAGTGCTACTCTATCTACTTCTAGAGAAGACCAAGATTGGTAGAGCTATGAGAGCTGTCGCTGATAATCCCTCGCTCGCTGAGATTTCAGGAATACCTAAATCATTCGTTGTGAATTTGACTTGGTTTATCTGTGGCGGCATCGCGGGGATAGGAGGAGTAATATGGACTTCTTTCTCGGGTGCTATAACTCCTGAAGCAGGTGATTCAATGATTCTTCAAGTATTTACTGTAGGCTTTATTGGTGGATTGGTTTCTCTCCTGAGAACAGGAATAGGGGCTGTGCTGATAGCTACTATTGAGAATGTGGGTATAGCAATACTTAATACGTATTTCGGAGTTCCAGTGAGTTTTAGACCCTTCCTAACTTTCGTAACGCTAATAACTACTCTAATAGTGTCTCCGCCGCTAGGTGCTGGGGGTGGGTTACCATATAGGTTTTTGAAGAGGGGGAGTAGGAAATGATAGGCTTTGATATTGTAGGCTTCATGATTAGTTGGTTAACTCTGTTCGGTATATACGCGATACTTTCGCTCACGCTTAATCTAGAATCAGGAACTGCTGGAATAACCAACTTCGGTAAGGTAGTCTTCTATGGTGTTGGAGCATATGTTAGCGCAACGCTGACGGCCTACCTAATCTTAATGCTAAATGGAGTTGACGTTAGTGAGACCCCGCCCTACGACATAGAAGGGATAATACTGCTTGGTGAGTTAGGTAACAAGAGTCCTATGCTAAACATTGGCTTACTAGTGCTCTCTCTCATGATAGCGTTTGCGGTATCTGGGTCTCTCGGCTACTTACTAACGTACCCTATTCTCAGGGTGGGCCCGGCATTTGTGGGGTTTACTCTGTTGAGTTCGGGAGAACTCTTGAGGATATTCTTACAACATTACGAGCCCGTAGGTGCTAGCAAGGGCTTAATGGCCATTCCAACACCATTTGGGTGGATAACTGATAGTAGGGTTCGTGAGGCAGCATACTTAAGTTTAGTATTAGGTCTTCTCGCGTTGACTTACGTAGTCACTCACAAATTAATTAACTCGCCCCTAGGGAGGACTCTTAGAGCTCTCAGAGACGATGAAATAGCTGCGTTGTGTTTGGGTAAACACGTACCCAGGATTAAAGCAACAATCCTTTTCATAGGTTCTGGATTTGCTGGCATAGCAGGAGTTCTCCTAGCCTACTACCTGACGTCAGTCAATCCTAACATGTTCGTGCCTGCAGTGACCTTCAACGTATGGGCTATGATAATTTTAGGAGGCTTCGGTAATTTGAAAGGGTCTTTACTCGGAGCAGCAATAATAACGTTTGTTGATAGAGTACTAACTTTCGTAACGCCTCAGCTAGGTGTTACCGTCATATCACCAGACTACTTGAGGTGGATTATAGTAGGGCTTTTAATAGTGATAGTACTGCTAGTTAATCCTAAAGGGTTGCTTCCAGAAAAACCGATTAAGACTCCCGCGTTAGATGTGGTGTTAGAAGAACTTAGAGGTGAGTCTAGGTGAGTGTGATACTTGAGGTAAGAGATGTAGCTAAGTATTTCGGTGGTGTCAAAGCACTTGACGGGGTTTCTCTGACAGTGCCTGAGAGAGGGTTAGTAGGGCTTATAGGTCCTAACGGCTCCGGCAAGACAACACTCTTTAACGTGATAACGGGCTTCTACGTGCCTGACAGAGGTAGTGTCTTATTCAAAGAATCTAATGATTTAGTCAGGGTAGATGGGCTAAATCCAAATGAAGTGTTTAAGAAGGGTATCGTGAGAACTTTCCAGATACCGAGGCTCTTTAGCTCGCTAACAGTGCTTGAGAATTTGCTGGTTACTCCTATAGGACAGAAGGGGGAGAGCCCTGTTAGAGCACTCTTCAGGAATTCTTGGAGTACTCAAGAGAGAGAACTAGCTGAGAAGGCTATAGAACTCCTCAAGAAATTCAATATGTTACACTACGTAAACTCGAGGATTTCAGAGCTATCTGCTGCGCACATAAAGATGCTCGAGACTATTAGGGGCCTTATGACGCCAGCCAAGCTATACCTACTTGACGAGCCGGCTGCAGGAGTTGATTATATGATGGCTAAAGAACTCTTTACTTACGTGAAGAGATTAAGAGACGAACACAACTTAACATTCTTCATTATCGAGCATAGACTAGAGATACTTATGGAGTACGTAGACTATGTTTATGTTCTTCATAACGGTAAGTTACTCTCTGAGGGTAAACCTCAAGAAGTCATTTCAGATCCTAAAGTAATAGAGGCTTACATAGGTGTCTAACATGCTGAAAGTAAATAATCTAAAGTCTGGCTACGGAAAAATGATAGTATTGCAGGACGTAAACATATATGTTAAGGAAGGTGAGATAGTAGCTGTCTTAGGTCCTAACGGAGCAGGAAAGACTACACTCTTGAACTCTATATACGGTCTAGCAACAATCCATGAAGGAGAGATAACTTTTGAGGGCACTCCAATACATAAGATGAGCCCACACGACATAGTAAGGATGGGGATCAGCTACGCACCACAGCTAGATAACGTCTTCCCTAACCTTACAGTCTTGGAGAACCTGCAGATGGGCTCCTACATTAGAGGTAATGACCCTGCAATAAAGAACGACATAGAAGAAGTGTTCAACATATTTCCTGAAATAGAGAGAAGGAAAAATCAGAAAGCTAAGACCTTGAGCGGTGGCGAGAGACAGATGCTTGCAGTAGCTAGAGCCTTAATGTCTAAGCCTAAGATGTTATTACTAGACGAGCCAACAGCAGGACTATCGCCAAAGGCAGGCGCGACATTAATGAAGAAAATAAAAGAAATTAGAGATAGTAGGGGAGTCACTATACTACTAGTAGAGCAGAACGTTAGGAGAGCTCTTGAAATAGCTGATAAGGGATACGTCTTAGTGAGTGGAAGGATAATCAAGGAAGCGTTAGCTGAAGACTTAAGAAAAGTAGATATCGAGAAACTATTCTTCATGGGAGCAAAGTCCTGAAACCAAGTTTCCTTTCAAAGATGACTCAGCCTCTTTAATCTATTTCTGTACTAGTTATTGAAGATTTCTCGACTAAGTTAGTTTTATGGCTCTAATTTAGTTAATCTCCTCTTGAAATTCTTATATTACTTAGTAGACTAAGGTAATTGGTGCGTTGACGTGTTTGCGTTTCCTAGAAGGACTCACTGGTGTGGTGAGTTACGGAAAGAGCATATAGGTAGTGAAGTTGTCTTGAACGGGTGGGTTCACACAATACGTAAAATCGGCAAAATATCTTTCATTTTAGTTAGAGACAGGACTGGCGTTATTCAAGTTGTTGTGAGTTCTAAGAATCCTTACTACGAAGCTGTGGAGGCATTAACTCCTGAAACAGTTGTTGCTGTGAGAGGTGTTGTGAGGGCTAGACCGCCTGCTCAAGTAAATCCTGAGCTACCTACGGGTGAGGTCGAGGTTGAGCTAAAAGAGTTAGTCATTCTTAACAAAGCTAAATCACTCCCTCTACCAATTTTTGATCGTGAGTTAATGAAGACTACGTCAGAGACTATGAGGTTAAAGTATAGGTACTTAGATCTTAGGAGGCCTGAGATGCAATACAACTTGTTTTTCAGGGCAGAGTTAGTCAGAGTTCTTAGGAACTCACTAGATTCGAAAGGATTTATAGAAGTTGAGACACCCTACTTAGCCAGGAGCACCCCAGAAGGAGCTAGAGATTTCCTAGTTCCTAGCAGGCTCTACCCAGGAAAGTTTTACGCTCTAACTCAGTCACCACAGTTATTCAAGCAACTCCTGATGATAGCAGGTTTTGAGAGATACTACCAGTTTGCCAGGTGCTTCAGAGACGAGGACCCTAGAGCCGATAGACAACCAGAATTCACGCAATTAGATATCGAGATGTCTTTCGTTACTAGAGAAGACGTAATGAATACTGTAGAGGACTTAATGCTTGAAGTATTTAGTAAAACAATGAAGAAAGAGTTGCCTAGACCACTACCTAGACTCACGTATTTCGAAGCATTAAAGAAATATGGGATAGACAAGCCTGACATAAGATTTGAGAATTATCTTGAAGACGGTGATGAGAACCTGAGGACCGCCCTAAAAGCAAGACCTAACGAAGCCGTAAGGGTCTTACGATTCGAGTTAAGGGGTAAGAAACCTGAGGCAGTAAGAGAATTTATTGGAGAAGTCTTAACTCACGAGAACGGCACGAGGCATTATTACCTTATCAAGAGTGCAGGCTCTCTCGTAAGTAATGTCAGAGAAGTAGAGACTGAGTTAATGATGTCGCTGAATCTAGGAATAGATGAAGCTGCCGTGATCTCTGTTGGTGACTACGTGAAGGCTTCAGAGGCTTTAGGGACTTTAAGAAACTCTTTAGGTAAGTACCTAGAGCTAGCAAGAAAAGACGACTACGCAATGTTATGGATAATAGACTTCCCACTCTTTGAGGTTAACGAGGAGGGAGTTCTAGTGTCGATGCATCACCCATTCACAGCGCCAAGACCTGAGGACATACCAAAGCTTGATACAGACCCACTTAAAGTGATAGCCTTATCTTACGACCTAGTTTTAAACGGTTATGAAGTGGGTGGCGGGAGTATAAGAATAAATAATAGAGAACTCCAAGAAAAGATACTCAAGATGCTTGGCTTAACTACTGAAGAAATGTATGATAGGTACGGCTTCCTATTAGAAGCGCTCGAGTACGGTGCACCACCACACGGCGGGATAGCTATAGGTCTTGACCGGCTAGTCGCAGTAATGTTAGGTTACGAGTCCATTAGAGAAGTCATAGCATTCCCCAAGAACAAAGAAATGATGGACCCCATGACTGGAGCACCGGGCAAGCCGCCCGAAGAACACTTAAGAGAGATTAAGTGGCTTAAAATAAACGTCTAGGTCTAGAATTCTAGCGGAGAGTTTCTCCCGAGCTAGTAAACGTGGATTAATAAGATTATATCTTGTAAGGAAATAAACTCAAATATATTAGAAGCTTCTGATTAAATAGTTTAGAAGAGTGGGGGTGTATAGACGTTGAAGCCTTTTCTTAGAAGTCCTTTGCCTATAGTGGGTGTGGTACTAATAACGTTTACTGTTTTATCTGTTACTACTGTTTTCTTATCAGCTACTTCTTTGATTGCGAATATCATGAGCAACATTAGTGAGTTAGCTAAGTGGGAGTTATCTGGTTCTAAGTATGGTTTTCCTCTTCAGTTGGGTTACAAGCCTGGAGAACGACCTACAGAGTATGTTCCTGTCAACGAGGGAGTCAAGGCGTCAAAAGAAATTCTCGAAGGATTATCTAGTGATTTGAGAATCTCGAATTACTTGATTATTCAAGTAGTTAATCTATATGTCAATTACTCAGACTTAAGTACAGTCAGTAATCCCATCATTTTCCGCGTAGTTGAGGCTCTCGCGAATTTGCCCGTGCTCGTTTTATATGGTGTTAAGCTTAGTGACATAGGTGTCTCGCAAGATGTTGCTTTAAGCAGTTATGTAGTAGAGAACCTCTCAAGCATTATTGTCGACATGGTTGATGAGGCTAACGCAACTAAGGCTAGTCTATTTAACCTGCTCTTTAATGGACTTAACTACACCACAGAATATTCGAGAGAGCTTAGTGACATGCTTGATGAGCTACGCCAGATCCATTGTCTCGAGTACTACACTACGCAATTTTATCGTTCGTGCGTTGCTTACAATCCTTTGACAGTTCTGAAGAGCCCCATAATATGGGACTCGAGCACGTTTGAGAAAATTGGCATGAGTCATCTGAACACAATCAATGATAGGTTGAAGATCTTAAACATTAGCGTTGAGTACTACACCGTAGACGTTCTAGTGTTTATAGACTTAAAGACCGAGTCTTACTTCAACCCAGCCTCAATACAGGGGAGTCTAGAGAATGCTGGAGCAGTAGCTAATGACTTGAGGAGCTCCCTCAATTTAGTTAGGCTAACTAACGCGCCACTTCAGGAAATACTAAGTGGTTATCAAGTCATCGAAACAGCTTTTAGAGTAAGCTCTGTCACCGGTGTTTTGCCAGCGTTTGTGGCTCTGATCGTAGTGTTACAACCTATATCTGAGATGTTAGTCCTCAGTGTTAGGAGAGTCTTCGGCTTAATGCGTGTTAGAGGAATTTCTCAGGCGGTTGTTAGGAAGTGGTTTTACAGTGTCTTGCTACTTTCTCTTGTAAGTGGTCTCTGCCTGGGCTTGCTAATTAGCTACTTACTAGCGATTTCCTACTTTAGGCTCTATAATCCGATGCAAGTGCTGACCGACCCAACGATACTAATCATGCTAGCTATCCTACTCGTAATAGAGTTGCTAATCTTGACTCGAAGAATCTCTCGCGTGGCTTCTAGCATATCTCCTTCCGAGACTCTCAAGACTACCTTAATACCTGAGAGCTTACTAGAGCCTGCGAAGATGGGGGGTTTCGGCTGGTTTTCTGTAGGAGTTGGCCTATACTTTATCGTCACAGGCATAACAAACTACTCGGCCACGAGACTCTTGACCACGTCCTTGATTGGTACTCCAGGAGGAGCTAACGTGGCTTTAATAGTTGTGCTAGCTATAATAGCTATGTTCGAGTCCTTACTAAAGCCTTTCGCTCCTGCAGTAGCTGCTTACGGCTTCATAAAACTCTACATGATTAACCATGAGAAATTCTGGGACTTCCTACATAAGTCCGTACTCAGTAAGTCTAGTCTCGCGCTACCTAGTAAGAGCATAGCCTTGACTATTAGGAGGAGAGTAACTCCTATATTAATGTTACTAGCATTTTCTACTAGCATCATGACTCAGTCAATACTATATAGTTACTCAATGAATTCCCTAGTAGACTCGGCTACTAGGGCGTCAGTAGGATCAGAGTTCCTACTTAAGAAAGACTTAAAAGTCTCCTTAACCTCTAACACAACTCTGCGCGAGTCGCTCAACACCAGTCCCGACGTACTCGAGGTACTCAGTAAGAGCTATGATGGCGCGTCAAGTGTTCTAGTATTTTCTATCTGGAGTTCTGTTAAGGTTGGTTCAGAATCCTACTCTGGCACGGTGCCTCTAGTAATAGTGTTAAATCCGAACACATTCCTGCAAAACACTTACTGGTATAATGAGTGGAGCTTAAGAGGAAATCTCAGTAATTCCATTAATGAGGTTTCGTCAGAGGGTAAGGTTGTTGTCGTTCGAGAATTAACAACATTTATTGCATCAGCTAGCGTAGACCTCCGAAACGTGAGTGTATCTCTCATAAGACCTTACCCATACTCTTCTGCAGTATTCTCTCCTGAAGTAATTGATGCGTGGTCTGGCTTTCCCGGCGGGCCTAGCATGTACTTAATGCGGGGAAGTCCGGCTCTAGTTGCTGGCGACTGGATACTAGACATGCCTAACTTGACTGAAAGCCTATACGCAGTTCCTGGACCAGAAGTAGGAGTGAATTACACGGGGCTCACTATCTACGTTTACAGCTTTAGCAACTCAACTACGGAAGAGTTAATTAGCGAGGGTTTTACGCTGGTTAAGTCTTTAGAGGACTTAAAGAATGACCCCCTAGTCAAGATAGTCAGGTCTTTAATTACTTCTACAGGAGGCTCCTCAGAAACTTACTTAGTCTTCATGCTGTTGTCAGGAGGGATTGCAGTAGTAGTTGCTTATGTGGTAGCTCTGGAGACCGGCAAAACAGCTCTCTTAATGAGAGTCAGGGGCTTAACTCCTTCCGGAATGCTTAAACTCAATAGTTTGTACTGGTTTACTGTTATAGTTACTTCAGTAATTATAGGTGTTGTGATAGGTCTGACGTTAGGATTAAGTGATTTAAACACTTATATTTCGCCTGGAGGGCTTGGAGCCTCACTGACTTACTTGTTTTCTCAGCTTTTAGGTCTCAAGGGGCTTCAGCTTGGCTTAGGTGTTTTGAGGGTTGTAGTGTCGCCAGTCTTGACATCAGCGATTCTTCTTACGTCTGTTTTAATTCCTTTAATACCTATCTTGACTATTCAGCTAGTGTATAGGGGTCAGGTAAGGGAGAGGTTTATTGAGGTGAGGTAATGTGTTCGTGAAGTCTGGTGTTGTGGTTGAGGTGAGAGACTTAGTAAAGATATACAAGTATAAGGGTGGTGAGGTACAAGCACTTAAGGGAGTCACTGCATCGTTCGCGCCGGGAACGCTGACGTGCGTAATGGGTCCTTCAGGCTCTGGTAAGACAACACTCTTGAACTTGATAGGAGGTATTGATACGCCGACAGGCGGTCAAGTAAATGTAGGTAAGATTAAAGTTCACGAACTTAAGGGTGTTGAGCTAGATAAGTATAGGTTAATGAATGTTGGCTTCGTCTTTCAAGCACTCAACTTGATACCTACTCTGACCGCTTTAGAGAACGTAATGCTCCCTGCACAGATGGCGGGCCTCAGCAGACAGGAATCAGTTAAGAGAGCTCACGAGCTACTAAAGTTAGTCGGACTAGGAGATAAGGCTAGCAGGTATCCTGAAGAGCTGAGTGGTGGTGAGCAACAAAGGGTAGCTATAGCTGTGGCGCTAGCTAACGACCCCTCACTAATCGCAGCTGACGAGCCTACAGCCGAGCTCGACTCACAAAACGCTAAGAAAGTCGTTGACGTGCTCGTCGGACTGGCTAGAGACTACGGCAAGACAGTAATCTTGGCTACACACGACCCTAGAGTAGCCGTCAACACAGACAGAATACTAAGACTAGAAGACGGCAGACTAGTAGGTGAGGCAAAGCCTATAGACCTAGAAAAAAGCGTCGTAAGCAGTGCGCCACGAGAAGCCTCAGCAACTCTCTCAGAAATAATAAAAGTTAAGATAGCAAACATAGAAAAAGAAATAAGAGAGACTGAAGAGATGTTTAGAAAAAATATGTTGTCGGCTGAAGAATTCTACTCAAAAGCAACAAAGCTTAGACTCATGAAAGAAGCTTTAACAGAACTGCTGACTTCCATAGGCAGTTCCTAAAAACTCACAACTAAAGCCTCGATGTAATTGTCTCGAGTCTCATATCAGTTGATGTAGATGGAAACGCTTGTAATTGTCTTTGGTGCTTCATGTGCGGGAGTAGTTTGATGATGGTTTGAAAGCCCTGTAGAATGGCTCTCCCCAAGTTACTCAAGACGTGAAGGTACGCAACTGTTTTAGTGTGTTAGTTTATAAGGGTTTTGCAGGATTTTCTCATGATGAGAGATACTTCAAGCTACCCTAAAGATAGAATTAGATGTGAGTCTCGTGCTGTTGGGCTCGAAGGGTGTCCATGACCCTCGCGTGGAGTAGCTAGTAGCCACAGTGAACCGCGGGGTAGGAGGCACAACTCGCCCTAGAAAAACCTAGGACGGGAAACGGAAAAAGAAATAAGGCAATGAAACCAACACAAGAGCTGAACCCCTTATCTACCCACTACAAATCTCCCTCACATTAGATAAGATCCTCTCACAGCAGAAAGGCAAAGATGTTCGTGCTAAACCTAAGTGATCATCTATACTGCTAGAATTATGAAAGAGGCCTACTTTCGGTTGAACTATAATGATGTACGAGACATCACAACTTTGCAACTTTATAAGTATTGGGCTATCATTTACTGATGGAGGTTGGGATAGTGCTTAGTATACATCAAATACTTGAAGTCACCATAGTTATATACATGACATCCATGGTTTTATTCTTGTTGAGAGTATTGAAAGGACCCACAATATTTGATAGAGTTATAGCTGTTGACGCTTTAAGTTGCGACCTCACAGTATTTATGGCTTTAATAGTTCTCTATACTGGGAGATACCTCATAGCTTTTCCTATGGCTTTAATAGCTTTATGGGCTTATGCACTAGACCTCTACGTATCTAAGTATGTAGAGTTTGAGGATATAGGTGAGTAGTTGTGGAGGTTATTATAGAGATAATTAAGTATTGTGGTGCATTCTTTTTACTACTCGGAGGTTTTTTTGAGATTGTAGGAGCCATAGGTATTACGAGGATGCCTGATTTCTTTACTAGGGCGCATGCTGCAACTGTGGCTGCTGTGGGAGGCGCGGTCTTACCTTTATTAGGCATAGCTTTAATATCTCTAAGCTTTACAGAACTTGGCTTAAGTAGATTGTATCTAGCAGGTTTATGTGTTATTACAGCTTTGTTGTTACTCATAATTGTCCCTTCTGGGACTCACGCGATCGTAAGAGCAGCTTATATAAGTAGGAAGAAGGGTAATCGAGACAGAGTTGAGGGTGCTTAAATGTTAATACCTATCTTGATCGTTTTAATAGCGTCTATGCTCTCCGTAATCATGGCTTACTTAACAGTCATTGAAAAAGACCTGCTCTTAGCTACAATTTACATTGCTTTCATTGGAATACTCTATACGTTAATATACTATATCTTGCTAGCCGCGGACGTTGTGCTAGCATACATACCTGTGTCGTCTATACTTCTCCCAATCATAGTTATTATAGTCCTCAAGAAATCTAAGAGGCTTGAAGAATGAATTCAAGAAGAATTAGAATGAGGTACAGGAAGAGAGACATACTCGTAGCAATGTCATTGGCTATACTAACACTCGCGTTAGCTATGGTTCTGAATATTGGTGGTCTAGGCATATTACCTCCTAGAACCCTGAGAGGGTTAGCGCGTTCAATAGTAGTGAACGCCTACAACCCATGGAACACCACCCTAACCTCATATTCACTTAACGCAGTGTCCGCGGTAATATGGGACTATAGAGGGATAGACACCATATTTGAAACTGCTGTACTCATGGCGGCCATAACAGGTGTGGCAACTATTCTTCGGGGTATAACAGATGCGAGAGAGTCTAGAGGTCGAGGCATGTCGATTATCGTGAAGTCTTCGACCAAGATAGTTGTGATACTCACGCTTATTGGTTCAGCATCTCTATCTATACACGGTCATCTAACGCCTGGCGGAGGATTTCAGGCAGGATCAGCTATTGCCGTCACAGCATCATTAATTATTATAGCATTTTCTCTTCAGTTTCTGTATAGACTAGGTATTAGCAGGGAACTTATGCTTAAGATTAGGTACGCGGCGCTAATGACGATACTTATTATTGCGTTAGTTCCTCTCGTGTTGATAGTTTTGGGCTTCGGATACGCATACATATTGCAGAATCAAGTTAAAGAGGACTCAGTCTTCTCGATGCCCTCTAAATTTTTCACGACTCCTTTAGCCGGCACCGTATTCATCTTCAACGTTCTTGAAACCATTACCGTCGCTTCAGCCATTACGTACGCTATACTTACTATATTAGTCTACGAAGGCGATAAGAGTAGCCACGTGGGTGGACTTAATGAATAATCTAGACCTACTAACTCTGGCTTTCTCCGTAGCTGTGACGACATTTGTTATAAACATTGCCATAGCCACGTACGGCATATTTGCAAAACACAACTTAGTTAAGAAAATCTTAGCTTTAACAATATTCTCTGATTCTATTAACATGTTCTCTATAGCTATAGGATTCAGAGTTGTGGACGGGTATCCTTCACCACCAATACTAGAGACAGAGCCTAGAAACCCACAAGATTTACTGAAGTTTGCAGAGGTTAGCGTAGATCCCTTGCCTCAAGCATTTGTAATTACAGCTATAGTTATAGGGTTTTCCGTTATTACGTTCCTCTTGAGTCTAGCTCTTCTCTACTACAAGTATTATCAGACCTTAGATATAAGAGTAGCCGTAGAGGTAGGAGAGCATGAAGAGGATGTTTAATAAAATCATCATAATGATAACTTCTTTTATTTTATACACTATGTTTACTGGCATATTAACAGAGTTAACGATAGTTGCAGGTCTGGCAATATCCTTGATAATTGCAGTAGCGTTCGACGGCATAATCATCAAGAGAAAACTTTTTCCACGAGATGTGGGTAGGCTAATCTACGTATTTGAGTACCTGTATCACTTTATTGCCGTAGAAATAACTGACCACCTCAAGATTGCTAAAGTTATTTTAAGTAGAAGTATCTCTGTAAATCCAGATATAGTTGAGGTGCCTCTAGAGTTAAACTCAGACTACGGAGTTTCGATAGTAGCATTGACCATAACGAATGCGCCGGGTACAATAGCTGTAGACTTTGATAAAGACAGAAGTACCCTATATGTTCACTGGCTTACGGCCAAGCACGGGAGTGTTGAAGAAATTAAGAAGGAAATCATAGGAGAGTTCGAGATGCTAGCTAAGAAAATATTTGAGTGACTCTAAGGGATGAGAAATGCACAGTCCTGAACCCAGTTTAATACCGTTCATATGCCTTATGCTAGCAGCTTTAGTGCCTCTTACTTCAATGGTCGCTAATAAGAAACTCAGTAACTTAATAGCTCTTCTGGGAAGCATAATAATATTCACTATCGCGTTAAGGTTATTTATGGTCATTGAGAGTGTTGGCGTTGCTGTATATAGGTTTGGTGGATTCCCCGCGCCTCTAGGTGTCGTGTATGTTTTCGATCAGTTCAATTCTTTTCTAGCAGTGTCCGTATCTTTCGCTCTCGTTTTAACAGTAGTTTACGTGGTAGTGTTTGAGAGCAGTGAGCATAAGTATCTACTATATTCTCTAATTTACCTCCTCATGGCCGGCGTCTACGGCTGTCTTTTCACGGGTGACGTATTCAATTTCTATGTATCTATTGAACTTGCCGCGATGTCTTCATATGCTTTAACAGGGTTTTACAGGGGGAGGAAAGCTGTAAGAGCTGCTATAATTTACGGCATCGCAGGGACAGCCATAACTTCTTTCCTACTTCTAGCGTGTTTCATATTGTACGGTTCTTACGGGACCCTGAATATTGCTGATATTGCTTTAAAGAGCCGTAACGTAAATTTAGAAGTTGAGTTTTCAGGAGGCGTTTTCGGAGATATTTTGTTACCCTCTAAGATTTCCTTAGCGCTCATAACGTGGATTTTCTTATTCAAATCAGGTATAATACCAAATCATTTCTGGCTTCCAGAAGCATACTTAGCTGCACCTCTCCCAGCAATAGTCTTATTCACGACTTCAGCTGACATCTTAGGCATTTACGGGATAGTACGACTCTACTACCTAGTTTTCTCGGAAGGCAGTCTCATTAGCGACTTTAGAGCTACGATGTTAGGTGTGCTCTTTTTCTTAGGAACTGTGTCAGCAGTTATTGCGTCTATGCTTGTAGCAAACCAAAGGACTATCAGGAAACTAATCGCCTACAGCTCTATTTCTCAATTTAGTTTATCTCTACTTGGGGTAGCGTCTGGCACAGCAGAGGGCTTGTCTGGATCAATCCTGCACCTCGTAGTTAACGGACTCGGCGATGCTTCTGTGCTTTACAGCGTAGGTATACTAAAGTATTATTCGAGTAATCCTGTTAAGGGGGGTAAGCGTAAAATTATACTTTCTTTAGCACGAGTCACACTAATTGTGGGGCTCATTAACCTCTTCGGGGTAATACCTATCGTTCCAGGTTTCTGGAGTAAAGCTCTTTTAGTTTTAGGTCTTGTGAAAGCTGGCATGACTGTAGCTGCTATAGCAGTGCTGGCATCAACGGGTCTTTGTGCTATAGGATACTTCAGCACGTTAATGAAGATCTTGCAGAAGTATAGGAGCACTAATAACTTGAATGATTCAGGTAGTAAACACGATATAGCTGTAGTAGCCTCTATCTTCATACTAGCGTCTATACTTATGGCGTGTCTTGGGCTCGGCATAGGGCTCACAGTATATGATACTCTTAGGGATAAGGTTGTTGAATTCGGTTACGGTGTGTTAGATAGCTGGACGTACATCAAGACTGTAATACCTTAATGTATGCAAATTAAGCTGACGAACATAGTTATAAAGGGTGTGTTGAAGTATTAAGAGTGGATCAGAATGTACAGTAGCTTAGCCACCATCGCAGTACCGTTAGCGTTTATCTTTGCTGGGAGTGTCTTAACTCCCAGGTTTAGAGTCTACGGTATTGTAATACGCGTTATAGGTTTTGCATTACTTAGCTTAAACATATCCTTCTCTGACTTATTCAGTAGCTTAATACTGCTAACTTGCATAATCGTAGGAGTCGTGATCTCAGGTTATTCTGTGAAGTACTCTATCCTTAAATACGGGAATACTAATCTAGTGCCTCTACTAGATTTATTCGTAGTGTCTATGATCTTGGTGTTTGCTTCACAGTATCTAATAGAGTTCATAACTTTTTGGCTTCTTACCGAACTTCTAGGCTTCTTCCTTATAGCGTACGATTATATGGCAAGAGGTGATGTAGTCGCTCTATATGCTGCAGTAAAATACCTTTTATTCTCGATGATTCCAACCGATATTGCCTTATTCATAATTTTAGCGTTAGTGGGTTTCGAAGAAGCGTTCACTGTGCCGATAAGAGAAACGTTTGTTAATCTTACGAATCCAGCTATCTTAATAATGGTTATAGTTGGGTTCTTTTCTAAAGCAGCTATATTCCCTTTACATTTCTGGCTACCTGATGCGCATAGCATAGCTCCAGCACCAGCTTCAGCACTCCTCTCAGGACTTATGGTTAAGATGGGCATCTACGGCCTATACCTCATCAGCTTCTACCGAATCGACACGTCGCTAGCCGCCTACACGATGCTGTTTTCAGGCTTCTTAACAGTAGTTTACGGGGCCCTCCAAGCCTCTCTTCAGCGCGATATAAAGAGGTTACTCGCTTACAGCACGACATCTAACACAGCCTTAATCACGGCCGCACTGGCTCTGTACTTCTTAACCATGGATAGAGTATTCGTGGAAGCTACAATACTCTATACAGTCGCTCATTCCTTCTACAAAGTAACGATGTTCTTGGACTCAGGACTCATAGAGCTTGTTACGCACGAGAGATATATTGAGAGACTGGGATACATGAGTAAGGTAGTCCCACTAGAATCTATAGCCATCCTGTCAACTATTTTAGCCATATTAGGAATGCCCCCCTCAACAGGATTCATAGCTAAAGTATTCTTATTCACAGCAATATCGAAGTACTTAGCTAAATCTTGGGTGTACTTAGCAATGCTAGTTATAGCGTCTATAAAGGTGGCTCTTTCAATAATCTACAACGTGGTCTACCTAAAATCTCATTATAGGGGAGATGCAAAAGTGCCAAGCATTGAAGACATTGAAAGAAGTAAGAGTGTATTAAGCTTACAGCACTATGTCTTAGCTTCCTCACTATCGATTTACTTGTTCGTTGCGGCACTCCTAGTAATTAAATATACAGGATATATAGAACTAGAACTCTTAAAGAAAATGTTCACGACGCTGTTAATCTCTACAATACTATTTATAGTGCTTGGAGCAACTATGTATACAATGACTAAAGGTCTTAGTAAGGAGAGGTCAGCATAGCTATGAAAGAGCAGAAATTGAGCGAGCAATACGTTAATAGCGTAAGGAACTTCTTCTATGTATTCATACTATTATCGATTATAGCTACAACGACTTACGGAATTATTACCAAGGATATAGTTTCTCTTGAGGGAGGATTTAAGATAGCTATAGTACTAGTAGCGCTCAATGCCGTAATTCAAGGTATACAAACAGCTGTAGTGTTTGCCGCAACAGTGTTCACGCTACTCATACTATTTTACTCTACGCACCTAAGCTACAGCGTAGCTACAAACTTAATTATGTATATAGTAACGTACACGTCAATTCTAATAATGTATAGTACTAACCCCAACGTTAATGAGCGCAAGATTAAATATGTAGAGGTAGGAGCTCTGTATTACGTCATAGCGTCATTTGCCTGGACTACCACAGAGGAGGGCATGCACTGGATGCCTGCAGTGATTGCCATACCTTTCGCCGCCTTCGCGATGTTCTTATCATATAGTAAAACACTAAAGAATAAAGGGATTGTAAGCTACTTAATGAGTGTGACATCATCTATTCAATCAAAAATTAACGCATTAGTGGAGCTATATATAAAATCAAAGTGCGTTGCGACTAGCGGCAGGACTAGAGTTTTTATGACTATTGAGATACTTAGCAACAAAGTGAGGTCTCTGAAACACTACATAGGTTTTGAGAGAATAGACCTCGACAGGAAAGTAGGCGCCTTGTCTGAGGTAGGGGGATGCCTTGACACTCAGTTATACAAGTTTATATCCGTAATGAACTCAACAACGAAGTTCTTTACTGAGTTAGAGCACAGGATGACTGAGAAACTCCGTAGAATATCCTTAGCAATAGAAAAACTACAGTATGCCATGGAGCACAACTTTACTCTACTATTACTCTTAGTCAGTATGTTTGTGCTAACTGCGCTATTAATCTACATAGTAGTGATAAGTTCGTAAGCATAAAAATAAAGAATTACACAGGAAAGCCTTGTCTTCCTGATTTAACCTCATTTCGTCCTGCTAGTTATTTTAAGGTATTATGCCCTCATTAACTCCCTCTCCTTGTAAGCGCCGAGCAACGCGTAAATCAAGATAATTATTAAAGCTATACCCAAATTATAGCCTGACATAGAAAGCCATGAAGCAATTACGAGCAGTAATAACCCTAAGAAGACTCTCGTTACTGCAGGACTCGTAGTGAATATCTTCTTAGGAGGTGTCTTAGGCTCAGCTCCGTAAAACCACACTCCATTGACGTACAGTATGATTATCCATGGAAGTAGGGGGACCTCATTTAGAGGGGGCGTCATAGTTACGGCTATAGCACATATGAGAGATACTACAAGTATTGTGAAGTCTCTGAAACTCGTTGATATCTTAACGTGTTTGAAGGTGAGGAAGGCAATTAATAACGTGGCTACTGAAGCTATGAGCAGATTAATTAATTCTAGTGAGTTCATTTTTGTACACCACCTATATTATTAAAGACTCGAGAGCGTTTAAGTCTGTGTTTAACTTAACCCTCAACCTACCCTCAAAATCTAGTGTCTTTTTATCAACTTCTGTGAATGGAAGGTATATGAGTTCACTCACACTTGTTGACGCGAATGTTATCTTGCCTCTATAGTAATTGTTAGCATTCATTATGTACGAATCAGCTAACTTCTCTACAAGTACTGAAGCTATCAGCGGCGGCACTGTTTTAGCACGTGAGGGGATGCTCGCTTTAACCTTCCTAGAAAGGAGTTCATTAATGAATTTTAGAGCTGGGGCTTCCTCAACCCTGTCGGGCGGTATTGGTCTGCCAGCACTCACCCCGAGCACGTCAAGCACTGGCCCCTCAATAACTGGTGCGGCGCCAGCAATCATCAGCTTTATTGACGACTCAGCGCCCTTCTTAAGTAAGAAGCCCTTCACGTAAGAGAATCTCGCCTCAACAATATAGTAAGGAATGTAGTAGGTTCCCTGACCCCGCACCACGTTCAACTCGCTAAATCCGGTCTTGCTGTAGACAACTTCTTTAACGCGTGTAGTGATTTCAAGCAAGTCTTGGATAGGTCTCTTGTGCGTTTCTCTCACCCTATTAAAGAGGGGTACGTACTTCTCAAACCACTCCATCATTTTCAGAGGGTCTTCACCGACGGTAAAGAGCCTGTGTGCTGTTTCTATCACGTTTGCTAGAGACTCAGCACACAGTTTCTCTGCCTCAAGTATCCCTGGATTGGCTTCAGGGACTGCTTTACCAGAAATTTTCTGCAGTAGTGAGTTGTATAAGCTTACCGAATTATTTATTAGTGTGAGAGAAGCTGACGTGTTCCTATTCCATAACTCGTTTATGGCGCTAAGCATAGAATGTACTGCTTTCAGCCTCTCCTTAACCAACGAATACTCAGGCAACTCAGGTATTACTTGAAGTGCCTCCTCACAATTCTTAAGAGCAGTTCTAGAATCATTATTGCTTAAAGCCCTAAACATGTTAGCTAAGTACGCCGTGAGATTCTCATACAATAGTGTTTCACTAAGTAGCTTCTGGTCTTCCTCAGCGACTGCAAAGTCTTTGAGACTCTCTATCTTTAAAGCTTCTTCAAAGAATCGTTTAGAATCGTCGCTTAAGACTAGTTTTGCCGTAATAAACGGCGTTATTGGCTGAGAGAGTTGCTGTAGATACTTAGCACGCACGTTTGCACGAGTTAAGCTAACCTTAGGTTTTATTAAGTTCTGGAAGATCTGGTACCTGGCCGCGACATCAACAGTAGTTGATGTGATAACTGATGGAGGTAATATCTCCCTAATCCATTTCTCTAGCTCCCGCTTCAGATTCTCAACATATTTTGACGCGTCCACGATTTTATTCGTGTAACCACAATACTCGCACTTAATCCAGCTATCGCCCTGCTTAGGTTCCGGGAGTGGCGCTCCACAATTAGTGCACCTAAGCTTGTATACTTCCACCAAATCACCTTAATACTCATTTAATTCGTTAATTTATTTCCTCTCAAACCTGACGGTAGTTCTCATGAGGTCTACCCTAGCCTGCAATTCTCTTATCCTCGCGTTTATGCGTTCCTCCATGAGCCTCATCTCTTTAATGGCTAGGTCGTAGTAATACTTAGCTATCTTGTCGCTCAAGTCACGCACCATAGTATAGCAGACCCTGCATACGGCTATCTTTCCGTCATCACTGATTAAGTAGGGTGCATCTCTGTAGTACTTAGACTTAATGTAGTCGTTTACTGATGCCGGCAAATATATATAGTTTACTTCCTCGCCCTGAATCTCTCTATGACATACCCAGCACTTAGTAGATTTGCCCAGCTTAGTTATTCTCTCATTAACGAACTCTCTTACTTCTGGAGTAGCTTGCTGTAGGAAAGCAAGCGCCTCCGAGTAAATCTCTACAGCATTACCTGGCTCGTTTTCTTCTACCTTGGTTGCTCTGATTATTTTAGCGTATCCCAGTAACCTGAAACCTATGACGTTGAGTGGTTCGTGAATACCTACCAAATCTTCTAAGATTAACCTTCGTGTTCCCTCAGCTAACAAGACGTTGGCAACTTTCTCATACTTCTCGGCCACGCTCAAGTCCATAGACTTAGCCTTACCTATCTCGAAGCTTGGCAAGCTAGCTAACTCAGCTAGTAATTCTAATTCACGAGTTAAGTCTGGAGGATACACCTTACTGGCTAGTCCTAAGTCTAGCTCAGTACTAGGGTCTAGTTTCCTGCACTGCTCAGAGGCCTTCCTGAAAGACTCTGGAGTCTTCTTGATTAGAGCGTCGTAGAATAAAGCGTAGAATAGTGGTAGGTCTGCCTTACTAACTAAGCTAGTGTCGCGTGACTTACTGGCTACTTCATAAGCTTGAAGAAAGTTCTTCACAGCACCCTCTAAATTACCTTTATTGCGGTCACTAAAACCTTTGCTCATTAAGTCATTAAATTTCTCTACGTCACTCTTGAAGAATATCATCGCTACATCTCCTGCTTATACTTTTCTAGGAGTTCTTTCTTCAGCTTATCATACTCTTCCTGAGTTATTAGCCCTTCATCAAGCATCTCTTTAAGCTCTCTCAGCTTCTCAATTACTGGAGACTTCTTTTGCGGTGGCTGAGTAGGTTGTTGCTGTGGTTGAGGAGCTTGTGGTGGCTGAGCTTGCTGCTGGACGACTGGCTGTAATAGTCCGGGCATGGCGACTAGAGCGCCCATCCACCCAGCCGCCGGAGACCTCCCCAAAGCTCTCATGATCTCAACAGTCTTAACGATTTCTAAAACCTTGTCTTCATCTCCTTTCTGGATAGCGAGCAGTAGTGGTAGGCCGTAAGTCGGGTCTTCTTTCTCCATCTTCTCAAGTTGCGGGAGACTCACACCACCTATCTTAACATCTATTAACTCTAAACCCCTCTGCTTGAAAGCATCGTATATGTTACTTGCTTTTATCTTTGCAGTAACCTCACTTAAGTTTGAGTATATGTCTATGGCGGTGTATTTGCTTATCTCTTGAATGAAGCTCTCGACAAAGTAGTTCCTGATGAAGTCCGCAACCATAGGTGAGGAGATCTCTCTAACAGCTCCGGCAATCTGGGTTAAGAAAAGGACAGGATCACTAATACGATACCAGAACTCGCCGAAGCTCTGGAGTTCAGTCATGTAGAGTGTTCTAGGACCTAGCTTAACCCTCGTTGAGAGACCGAACCTACCTCTGAACTGCTTAAGTGATACGAACACTACGCGGGCTTTGAAGGGGGTCTCCCCATACCCCATGACTAACCTGTAAGCTCTCGTGAGAAGCGGCAAGTTCTGAGTAGTCAGAACGTGACGACCTGGGGGGAGAACATCATATATCTTGCCGTCCCTCATGAATATAGCTGTTTCGTACTCATGAACTACTAACACAGTACCCCAGCGGATGTCCTCGTGTGGGTAGACCCACAGAATGTCGTCAGGACCTGGATTAACCCACTCAATCACGTTAGTCTTACTCACGAATCATCACCTCGTAAACCCCGACAATATATCTTCCCTCTCACTCAACTTAACTTCATATTCGTTAACGAATCTCTCAACATCTGAGAGCAGAGAACGTAACTCTCCTGAAGGAGTGTCAGCCGAGACTAGCTTGCCAGTAAGTGTGTTCAGGGAAGTTATTATGTCAGCTAACTGTAAATCGTGTTCAAGCATCTTAACTAGTTTCTCTTCATCTACTTTAGTTACGTGAAATAATGGTTTATATCCATACGGCGCGTGCCTAGTCTTCTCAGCTAGTGAATCAATTCTGTAGATGAGCGACTCTAAACGCTTAGCGTCTTCTCTTAACCCCTCCCTAGAAACTATGGCCGAGTACAAGCGCCTGAGATCTTCTAGGCTCTTCCTCAACATCCTGAATAGCTTGTCTCTCACAACCCTATCAGTTTCTCTAATAAGTTCTTTTTCTTTATAACCCCTATAACCAGGAAACACCATAAGGAGTTTCTCATACAACCTAACCTCTCTCTGACTTAAATCTCTTAACACGTCTGACAAATGACTCACCTTAATATCATCAGTATATTACCCTACATCAGCCAATATAAATTAAAAGCTGGTGAGGAAGTGTGTTATTTAACTAACTATGAAGTTAATTTTTGAAGAAGTTGTTTAATGATTTAAAAAGTATGTTGGTCTTAAGTAAAAATCGTGTTACTTCTTCTTTATGAAGAAGCCGTAGATCGAGGCTATTAGCGTAACTATTATTAAGCCTACAGTAACAGCGCCGTACGTTGATAGAGTTCCTGAGCTAGAGTCTATCTTCTGACCTATCGTATCTACCTTGCTAGATAAGTCAGAAACATCAGTCTTTGAAGCCATAGTATCTCTAACTCCTCTTACTGCCTGAAGTATCTCGTCTAGTTTGTTCATTATGCTCGCGGATTTCTCGTTGATTAGGCTGGTGAGAGTGTTTAGCAGGGTTTGAGTATCTACTGGTAGTCCTGCCTCAATTAATTCCTTAACTACGTTCACGCTAGCTAATATCTCGCCCTTAGACGTGCTTATGACTCCTAATACTTCACCTTTACTTGTTATCACTACTTGAGTCAATGACGCGTTAACGCTCATTAAAGCATCCATTAAGTCACTCAAAGATACCTGAATTTCACCTAATTTAGTCTTTATGAAGACGACACCACCTGATATATTGGCTAGCTTGCCGTCAATGACTCCTAGGTTGGTGAGCACAGTATCTAGGCTGACCTGAATTTCACCTAATTTAGTCTTTATGAAGACAGCATCACCTGATATATTAGTTATCGTACCACCTATCTCGTCTAGTTTCGCGAATATGTCGTCTAGTCTGCTAGCTATCGTGAGCGTTGTTGACCCAAGCAACTCACCCTTCTCTAGATCTACTATGTTGAGCTCGTGCTCTCCTGTAACTACGAAAGGTATGTTTATCTTGATTTCAAAAGTTCCTAAAGCGTTTGCTCTATAGTTGGAGAGCCAGTTACCGTCTAAGTATATCATTACTGCCTGGTACGGCCGTAAACCAGTAGCGTTTATTTTTACTAGTCCTGGGGCGGTAGTCTCAGTGGGGGTTACCACGATCTTGAGTATTACGTAAAGTGGTGTGTAGCCGTAGTACATCTCGTCTTCAGTGTATACCTCAATTAAGTGTTCACCACCAGGTATTAACGGTACCGTGAAGGTGAAGTTGGCGTAGCCTGCCTCATCACTCAAGACTTCTCCTATTAATTGGCCGTCCAGATATATCAGTAACGTGGTGTTAGCTGGAGCTTCGCTAATATGTAGTATGGCTTCGTCACCTACGTGGAGGTACGGCTCCTCCAAGACAACAGTGAGTGGTTTAGTCATGACCCATTTAATAGCGTTATAGATTATCTTCCAAGCATCTGGAGTGAAGTAAGTTGGTGTATTCCACTGAGTTGGTGGGAAGCTAGAGAGTAGTGCCCATTTGACGCCGTCAGGGAATACCTTCCAAGCTATTGAGTTACCCCACGTAGTTCCAGCTACGTACGTATCAGCTATTGAGGTTCCTGAGAAGCCGCTAAACCATGAGAAGTCAGCACTCGTGTACGTAATTATCTTGATTAAGTCACCGACTTCATAGCCTTTAAGTATTGGGTGCTTCCCAGTAACCCTAACATACACCTCACCATAACCCCACGTAGAGCCTACTGAGGGTGGGTCGCCTAAATACTGCTGTAACGCTTTGATGCCGTAGCCGTAAGTACCCCAACTATCCATCCACACAACACCAACACCAACCGTGTGTGTTGCGTTGAGGAATGACATGAACTCATAATATGTTGGGAATGGAGCTCCATAGTAACCAGCCCACACAACCGCGTCGTACATGCCGGCTAGCACGTCGTTCGTAAGTGCTGATAAGTCTGTGTAATCTACCGCGTAAATCTCCATAGATTCTAAGAAACTCTTTATAGATCCCGCGTAGTCGTAGAGTATTGCTACGCGCGGCAGCCTCTTAAGTACTATGAGGCCTAGGTCCGTCGTCTCATTAACTAAGACCGTGAAACTCACTTCTACGGTCTTGTAACCAGCCATCTTTATTGACGCTGTGTAGTTACCTTCAGGTAGCCAAGTAAAGAACTGGCCTGTCTCGTTAGTGTAGACTTTAACGGGCGTGCCTATGAACTGGACTAGAGCGCCAGCTAGTATAGCACCGTCACTGCCTCTCACAGTGCCTGTTACGTAACCGTGTGGGAGTCTATTTAGGTAGGCATCTAACCGTGTGTAGAGATAGCTCTTAAAACCGCTACTTGTTTCGAGAGATTTACCAGAGCTTCTCGCTACGATACTTAACACAGCACTCAACCTGCCCTTATCTAGTCTAGTAGAGCTCACGTAGTTAGTCCATCCAAGCAATACAGCATTCTCTAACACCTTCTTAGTGTTGTCAGTATACATGCCGTCAGCACCAGATTCCAGATACTGCATCCAGTAACTCTCAGCCCAACTACCTAGATAGTACCAGGGCGAGCCAGTATTGCTGACCCATTCAGCAACTCCGACGCCGTGTCTAAGGTAGCCTGTTCTAGTGTCGTTCACGTAGGCAAGTACTACGAACCTTCCTGTCGGGTCTGTGAAGTTGGTTATCGCGTAATCGGCGTAAGACCCAGTAGCTAAGTAGAATTTATTGGGAGGTATATCGGGAGTCACCCCCTCAAATATTGGGTGTGTAGTGTTCAGCATAGTGACTATAATGTAGGTTGTTGATGGGTATTCATATAGTCTGCTTACGGGTGCTGGGTAGCCAGCAGATATTAGCTGGCTACTATATTGATATAAGACGTAGATGCCTGGATAACCAGAGTATGATGTGTCAAGCCATATCAGGGTAGTTCCGGTCGAGTCAGCTAGTGTGTGGAAAGCTAACACTACATCGGAACTCGGATATGAGTAGGGGCTGGGCATCGTGTGATCAATTATAACTACTGCAGGGTTTATTAAGCCGTTCACCCAGTCTTGCAGTAGTTGCGTCATGTCATTATATTCCGTCACTGGGAGTTCAAGAGCTTCTACTATAGTCTTGAGGTGTGGTTGTGTGCGGTAGTGGACGTTAGCTAGCACTACTACGGTGGGCGGTATAGGCTGTAGGTAGAAATCAACTATGACTGTCTCTTCAGGGGCTACTACAACTCCTGGGGTGCTTGCCTGCACGTAGCCCGGCTTCCACGCGTATACTGTGTAGGTTCCTGAAGGAACGCTTAACTCATAGTATCCGGTAGCGTCTGTGTAGTTATAGACAGGTGTTCCATCAACGTAAGTCCATACGAGGACGTCGCTTATTGGTTCGTTTGTTACCGCGTTATACACGTGACCAGCTATAGTTCCGTTACCCAGCGGGTATAGACCGAAATCAACTATGACTACTTCGGCTTCATCTACAGTCACTACCTCTGTTCTGGGGAAGTACCCATACGCGGCAGCTTCCAACGTGTAAGTTCCGGGCGGTACTGACACTTCATAGATCCCGTCAGGACCTGTCACGACTGTCATGCCAAGCTCAACGACTGTCACGTTAGCACCAGAGATCGGCTCGTTTGTTAATGCGTTGAACACTAAGCCTGTTATAGTACCGTTAAGTAGTATTACCTCAACGGTAGCAGTGTAGGGTTCGTAGCCCCACGCCTCAAATACTAGAGTGTAGGTTCCTGGGTCTAGCGGTATCCTGTAGTAGCCGGAAGCGTTTACTGTGAAGGTCCTGCCTATCTCAACTACTGTCACAGTTGCCCAAGGTACTGGCTCACTAGTTAGTGAGTCGAGAACGAATCCTTCAACACCGCTCTTCTTAGCAAACTCCATGGCCTTCTTAGTTGCTTCGTAAGCGTCGATCCTGCCATAACCGTACCTAGTGTCGAGTCCTGGGTCGCCGAAGTCTATGGCTGTTGAGTTAAGTATTAAGTAGACTTGCTCGGGAGTGTCAGGTATGTCATGGTGTAACCACCCGGCTGCTTGAAGTATTAGTGCTACAGTTCCTGATACGTGAGGACATGACATTGAGGTTCCTGACCAGTCTTCATAGCCACCGCCAGGCACTGAGCTCCTTATACTTACTCCAGGAGCTGAGAAGTCTGGCTTTACGTAAGTGCTTGGGTACATGTCGAAGAAGGGCCACGTAGGCGGTGGGGATGGCCAGGTAACTACTCTACCACTACTCCACGAAGCTACGTTATCGTTAATATCTGTTGCTCCAATACCGAATACGCCCCACACGTTTCCTGGATTACCCGAGGTTCCGGGGCCGCTGTTCCCTATCGAGGCTACTGGTATTATATTGGTTAGTAACATTGCTTCAATTGCTGGGAACAAGTCATTACCGTAATACTCGGAAGCGCCAAAACTCATCGAGACTACGTGTGCCGGAAGCCCTGTGTAGACCGGCTGACCCGTACCGGGATCTATATAGAAAGGCTCTACAGTCCACTGCATCCCAGCCAACACTTGAGCGAACGTACCACCACCGCCAGGCAATACTAGGCCGTGCATTAGCGTCGCGCCAGGAGCCACACCTATCAATATGTTCACAGTATCGCCTCCCAACGCAGTCCCGCTAGTATGCGTCCCGTGTCCGTCCGTGTCGTGCGGTGTGCTCAGTATTGGGTTTCCCGCACCATCAAACTCCATCCAACCTCCTGGGTAGTAGGGGCTTGCAGGGTCTAGAGTCAACATCTTGCCCTGAAGTGCTGGATGCGTTATGTCAACACCCGTGTCTAGGACAGCTATCCTCACTCCCTGACCTGTATAACCTAACGCCCAAGCCTCAGGAGCTCTGATTTTGAAGATTCCCCAACTAGATACTTGTTGTCCTGGCTTTACTTCAGCCTCCTCCTTAACGACTGGCTCTACTACACGCACCTCAAAATTCTCGAAGATCCTCACTACCTCAGGTAATGAAGCTATCTTTGGAATAAGGCCTACAGGCACCTTAGCAAGCACTACATTATCTAACCAGAACTTATTAAGTACTACCCCGCCCTCATTAAGTATTAAGTTAACTAATCCTCTCTGAGTATACTCAGCCCAATTCTTGAGTGCCTGAACCGCGAACCTATAATTACCTCTAACATTACTGACTATCTCTCTCGGTAGAGACTTAAGTCTTATAACGACTTCAATAACCTCATCCTCTCTCATACCCTCAAGCTTACTCAGTAGTTGCGGCGCTACTTTACCTGCCAAATCATTACTAGCTACTGCGTTCAAGACCACGCCAGGTAGCCAGCTCACCACAGACACTAACAGCAAAACTATTAGTCCAATAACGAATAACCTATTACTTTTCATGAAGACACCTCAACAATTAATTTAGAAAGGGGTTAATAAGTTTATTCGTGGTTTAACTTTTAAAAATATTTTTTAAGTGGCATATTTAAATTAAAGTTTTTGATTAAGAAACAAATCTTATTTATTTGTAGAACCTGTGGGTGATATATTTTATGTGAGGAAGTCTTAATAATATTTATATTATATTATGAGTTACACATAGAAATTTAATTATTTGCTGAAGTGAGTTCTGCCGGGAAACATTGCTTGAGAGATTTCTTTTAGTTTAAGGTTGTTTAGAGGAATCCGTTGTCTCTATACCATTTTATAGTTTCTTCAAGTCCTTCTCTTAAGTCGTATTTTGGTTTATAACCTAATTCTCTCTTAGCTTTATCTATTTTGTATGCTCTGTGTGTTGTTACTGCGTCTACGATACTTCTTCTAAGTATTAGGTTTTCGCCACCTCTTATTCTGTCGTATATTTCGGTGAAGGTTAGCAAGAACTTAGCTAGTCTAGGGCTTAACTTGATTTTAGGGGGTTCTTTACCGAGTATCTGAGAAATTATCTCGTATACTTCTTTGTACGTGTAAGGTTTCTCACTACTAATTATGTATGTCTGGCCTACAGACACTTCAGGCTTCTCTAGAACTAGTCTGAAGCCTTGAACCACGTCTCTCACGTGAGCGAATTGAGTCAAGTACTCGCCTTCTCCAATCATGAATTTGGAGAGAATACCTCCTCTAGCCACGGTCATTATAAACCAGTAAGACACGTCATCCACGTTTCCAGGTCCGTAAATGCCTGAAGGTCTTACTATAGTGTACTCAAGTCCGGAGTCACTCAAACTCCTCACTACCTGCTCAGCCAACAACTTAGAGACCCCGTACTCGAACTGAGGGTTAGGAGGAGTTTCTTCATCACCTGGAGGATTCTTTACAGGTCCTATAGCTTCAGTAGAACTGCAGTAAATGAATCTCTTAACCCCTGACTTAAGAGCTACCTGGGCAAGCGCGCGAGTACCTTCAACATTCACTAACCTATAAAGCTTCTTAGAACCCGTGAAGGTGTAGTAAGCCGCGAGATGAATAATCACGTCAACACCTTTAACTACTTGAGAGAGAGTATCGTGTCGGGTTAAGTCACCGTAAACAACCTCAACACCTGAGTCTCTCAAGCGACTTGCTTTCTTAAAATCTCTTATCATTCCCCTAACACTATAGCCTCCTCTAACTAACTCCTCAACTAAGTAGCTTCCTAGAAAGCCTGAAGCGCCGGTAACTAATACCCTCACCTACTCCACCAAACACTACACCTAGTCAAACATTTTAACGTTGTTCTAGACACCACCATACTTAGAATTCAGAATATTCTTTCACCTGAAATCAGGATTCTAAGTCTAGTCAAAGAACCATGTTTTCAGTCGTTGTAGTTAAAATTTATATATCTGAGACGATATTAGAGATTTGAGGGATTATTAATGCCTACTCTAGAAGACCTTGGCAATACCTTATGGAACCAGTTAGTGGCTATGATACCGGGAGTTATAGCTGCCATAATATGGATTATCTTAGGCATCATAGTAGGCATTATAGTGGGGAGTGTAGTCACTAAGGTTCTCAGGAGATATGTTGAGAGACCTCTCTCAGTAACTCCTTTTGGGAAGACTCTAGCTACTATGGGACTCGAATTCTCAGAGCTTATAGGTGGACTTACGAAGGCATTCATAATATCGATCTCGTTAGTAGCAGCGATAAGCTACATACCTTTGGGCGGAGAAGCTGGGGAACTAATATACGGTGTAGTATCTTACTTGCCCTACCTGATAGGCGGTATAGCAGTAATAACTCTAGGCTTAGTGTTAGCTATCTCACTAGCTAGATATATAGGTACGCTATTAAGTACTGGCTTCGGCGAGACATACAAGTCTCTCGTGAACTTAATAGAGAACCTGCTGCTCGTAGGTTTAATAGCTATAGTTCTAACGGTAGCTTTCACTCTACTTAAGTTGCCTTCAACACTGATATACCCACTTCTAGTAGGTGTTACAGCGATAGCTATAGGCGTGATTATAGTCATAGAAGTATTCAAGACTATCACAGAAACACACCCAGACTTCAGCAAGCTCGCGCCCTTCCTACAATTCATAATAGTGTTCGTGTTCATATTCGTAGGACTTTCAGCGATATTTAGTCAGTACACGGTAGTAGGTGACGTACTCAGAATGCTCTCTGTAGGCCTCATGATAGCTTTCGCAGTAATATTGATACCAGTAGCTTTCTACTTAGTCAAGAAAGTCCTGATAGAAGCAGAAAAGAGACCTAGCAGAGGAGAATAAAATTACTCCATTCGTGTTTTTATTGCAAAACACAAACCTCTAAATACTCTTCTTCACCCTAAGGTAGACAGTGTAAGTAAAGTAGCGCGGTATATACTCACCATCGTAAGGCTCATTAGGAGTTCTAAGAAAAGACTCACCTAAAGGAACCACCCTATACACGCCCGCACTAACTAATTCTTTCACGTAACTATCTACTTTCTCTCTATCTACCCAGAAAGCTACCGTCTGAACTTTATCTACGCCTGAGTACCCAGCTACCTTAGGCAACTCCCTAATAAGCCTAACACACTCTCTCAAATCACTAACTACTACTAACTCTAAAAACCTCCTCCTAGAATGAAACTCTAGCGGGACTAATCTCAACCCACTAAAAGAAGACTTGCCCTCACTAACAACTATCGTGTAAGGGTTCTCGGGATTGCTAGACTTAAATACTTTCGCCCCCTGAAACTCTAGACTCTTCCTGAGCGTGTTTAACTTGTATAACCAGCCTTCCGAAACCTCTATTTTGTGAGAACCCCCCATAACATCTAAGTACTTACTGACTTCCCTAGCTAGCTGAACAGCCTTCTCATAACTCCCCACAAAAAGAGCCATCGTAGGCGAGCTACACAGTTGTTGGTCATACATTAAGACTTCCCTAGCAAGAGCTTCAGAAACCTCACTTAAAGAACTACCTAGAGAATCTCCGTCAATCACAGCAACACCAGTTAATGGACCGTTGACGATCAATCTAGGCTTATACGGGTTCTCAGCTACCGCCCTGTAAACCGCAGTCCTCCCGGGCTCGCCACCCCAGTAATTAATCACTCCTAGAGGGGCCTCCTTAAGCAAGTACCCTAAAACCTTACTGTCGTGACTCAAGTATGTTATTAAGAGAGCATCACCTAGAACTAGTGCCTCATCATCTAAGTCCTCAAGAGACTTAAAGACTTCTCTAACAACCACGTAGTTGGTTAGTGAAGGCCTCAAAATAGTTAAGTTGTTAGTAATTAATGAAGTGACTGTAGGTATCAGGGGCGGAATCACTGAATTCCCCGAAGCTATTATAAAGACTGGTCCTGCAGGAAGGTTAGAGACATACTCTCCCGGAGCAACTTCAACGAAGTCATCAAGACTCTTTACACCACCATTAAGACCCGAATTTATCAAGGACTCAACGTTTTCTTTTTTGAATACCTCACTAACAAGTCTGAGGTCTTCTTCAATCATTGTCTCACTATACCCTGTGCTCTTCACCAACTCTTTCTTGAGAGCCTCAAAAGAACCGCTCTCTAGCTTCTCAGCCCACACTCTACCAACTCTATCTAGTATCCTCACACGCTTCTCAAAACCTAAGCTCCTCAGCTTTTCTTGTACTGCTTTAGCTCGACTCAAGTACTCTCTAATCCAGTCTATCTTGGGCTCAAGATACTTCAAGCGACCATCAACATAGTTAGACGGTACGCTCTCTTTGATAGGGTGTAGCGGCTCCAAGTTCGTCAAGCTGTACTCCTCCCGCTCATAAGCTCTTCAAGAGTGCCGCCGCAAGCTCTCTGGAGATCCCAGCCCTCGTCTTTAGTCAGCCTCCTGACGTAAACGTATTCTCTACCGTAGTACCTGTCAGACTCAACAAACTTCATTATGTCTCCCGGTAAGAAGACCTCAAGCCAAGATATCGCTAAGGGGTCGTAAATACCTAAAATACCTTCTTTCCCCGGCTCTTCAACAAGCTCGTACGACTTGGGGTCGAGTAAGAAGACTTCCTGTAGTGGGTGGGGGATCTTATGCATAACGCCGTGCTTGTCTATGAGTGCTGTCAGGGTCTCAGTCATCCCTAAGACATCCATGAAGGGGGTAGGGGCCTCTCTCCCTTCAAAATCTCTAGCTTTAAAGAACCTTCTCGCATTCTCTACTATGACGTCGTAAGGCGGTAAGTCTGTAAAGCCCTTAGTACCGCCGCCAGTGACTATTACTCCTCCAGTCCCCAAGTGTACTGGTGGTACGCCTGCGAAGAGCTTACTCACAAGCTTCTTCACAAAACTCATACCCTCAAACTGCTTTGTAAGGAGGTGTACGCCTGCAGGTGCTGTGAAAAGCAATTTAGGCTCTTCCTTACTTTTGAGAAACTCCATTATAGCCTTCTTATTAGGCACGAGTCTCTGCCACTGAGACCCACTACTAACTTCTTTCACTAAATCCATACCGTACAATAACTTTATCTTCTTCCCTTGGAGAGCTAAATCTACGAACGCAACAAAGTTTAGCTTGTTCCGCAACTCTCGTGCTGCTAAGAAGAGAGCTAATCCAGCACCCTCCCTCAACACACCACCATACACATACTCAAATAGTAGTGTGTTAGCTCTAGTCATCATAGCCAACTCTAAGAAACTCCTGTAGACTCTAACAGGGTCGTTACTCGTGGTTCCGCTCGATGAGAAAATAAAGCCCTTCTCATCAACGTCATCTATGAGGAGTTTCCTGTATTCATTACCTCTCAACATGTCTGAAGGAACTGCTAACTTGACTAAATCAGCGTATTCAGCAGCGTCAGGGTCTATCTCAAGCCTCTCTAGCAACTCAGCATAAAAACTACTGTGTCTTACGAAGAACTTGAGAGAGTCTCTCAATAAGGTCTTCCTAAGACTCCTCAAGTAATCTGGCGACTTACTGAATAGCGTGCTGTCTCCTGAAAGCTCCCACAACCTCTTCACGTGCGGGTCACTGAAAAACTTACTCTTTTCTGCTCCCGAATATATCTCTTCTATAGTTGGTAGTTCGTTAATCAACGCACCTAACACCACTCAATAGAAACCTATGTAATCGTTTTTATTGTTTCACGCACTCAAGCTCCAGCTGTTAGGGGAACATCAGCATACTAAAAAGTATCACTACATAGAGTGGTAGCGAAATATCTATGCTGTACTCGATCACAGACCCCTCTACAGCGATTTCACCCCTAATCACGCCGAAATTCAGTAAAGTAAGCACTATGAGAGCTCCCAGAATCTTAGACAAGAGTCTGAGAGGTAGTGATATAGGATGTTCTTTAAGTAAGGAATTCGCCAGACCTAAACCTGTGAAGAGCGCAAAAGCTAGTAGCCAGAGAATAGGCGTTTCTAAAATCTCAGTACCCGGGAAGACTTTAGAGAATAGCGTGGGAAGCAACACAACGTAGATAAAATAATACAGCAGTCCTGTTAGAACCCCGACCACAACAGAACCTACTACCTTCCTAACACCGGTTTTCTCACTCACTACTCAACACCTCTAATCCTTAACTCAAAGCGGTAAATCCCGGCGATCTTCAGACTTATTAAGACCCTCAAGTGTTCGGGAGGTGAACTAACGTCAAGTACTAAGTATTTAGTGAGTGTAGAGTCTTTACGTAAATCACCAAAATATAGCGTTTTATTGAGTATTTCGAGCTTGACGTCATTTAAGGGTACTGTACCCCTGTACGTTATGCTAAACACTAATTTAGTAGAAGTTTCGTTGAGTTGCTCGTACGAGGTCTTAAGATCTATTAAGTTAGGCTCACTCATCAACTCGTAGACAAAGACTACCGCCGGAATTACTAAGCCACTCAATACTAGAAAAGCTACTAAGCCTATGCCTAGCTTAAGAAGTGTATTCACTTCTTAGTCTCCTCAGACTCTTTAGGTTTCTTCTCCCTAACGTAGAGAGCTTTGAAGAGGTCAACACCTTTACCTAGAAGTATTGAGCCAGCCCATATCATAGCTCCAAGAAAACCTAACTTAATAACTAAGTTTAGTAGCTCGTACACCGTGTTAGTAATAGAAGACTGTAAGTCTCCTCCAACAGGTAAGAGAGGCCTGTAGTTAAGGTATGCTTCAAAAGCTAAGAAAGCTCCGAAAACAACTATCAAGACTCCTGCTAGGAGTATAGCTATCCCGGTCAAGAAGGGAGTCTTACTCACTTCCATAAATACTCCACCTACTAGATTGTAGTGAGGAGTTAATAAATGTGAGAACCACAGAGATGCGTTTGTAAGATCGTTCTCAAGACCTCACATTCTAGCTAGACTCATGAGTTTCAGTTGAGTCTAGTCTTAGACAGCTCAGAACATGCCTTACCTAGAATGAACTAGATCTCTCACATCTTCGTGAGCTAAAAACGTGAATCACATGCGTATACAGAGAATCTATGGAAACTTCATTATTGAGGAACAACTAAGACGTTAGTGGAGCCCCGCGTGACGATAGGCATTCTTAACCAAATATTATCTTAAACTCACTCAATACAATCAGGGACGAAAGTATTAATGCAGTTACTAGAGTGATTAACTTAATCAGTTCTCTTATTTTCTCACGCTTAACATGCCTACTCGAGATAATCATGACACCACCATAGAAGTGAAGTATAGCTAGAACAGCAGTTACGAACCTCAGAAGGGGGAGTGTGTGCATCTTGGCTGAAACTGAGTACGTGAGTCCTACTATGTTAAGGATGGGTGAGACCATGCCGTAGCCACTTACTATGTAAAATATGATGCAAACTGTTAAGGGGATCGAAGTATACTCAACTATTCTAAGGCAAAAATAAGTCTCTCTAGCTTTACTCATCTTCTCAACCTGGTGTAGAGTTCCTGAAGCTCTCTAAAGTCCGTCTTGTGGGGCTCAAGAGGAACTCCTACCGGGAAGACGTACAACGGGCGTTCATCGCGACGAGCTTCAACTACTTTAGCTACCTCGTCGTCGTAGAAAGCTCCTATAGCGACAGTGCCTAAGCCTAGAGCCGTGCTCATCAAGTAGATATTCTGTCCTACATGACCTACCTCAATATGGACATACCTAACACCTCTCTCACCATACCTCCACGTAGTCCTCTCATAAACAGCACATATTACTAGACTTACTGGCGCTTCCTTAACCCAGTCCTGCCTCAGTGAAGCTCTCCACAAGTCACTCCTGAAATCCCCGCTCTTAATTAACTTTAGTGAGTGTCTCTTATAATCGTATTTATAAACTCCTGCTTCAACGTAGCTCCCGTCACCTAGAGAAACTCCTTCTTCACCAATAACCACATATACTTCTAGAGGGTAGGTAGCGCCAGCACTGGGAGAAGCTCTCCTAAGCCACCCGTCAACGTTCTCGACCACCCCTTGTGACGCCCAGAGAATCATTGATAGCTGCTCAACAGTAACAGGAGAATCTCTCCACTCTCTAATACTCTTCCTAAGAAGGATAGCCTCCTCAACAGTAATAGTAGTTATTTTCTTAGGGAGAGGAAGAAGCAGTTCCTCACCCACGATTTCAACACCTCCTAAATCTTGCTGCGGAGAATATAAAGAAAAAATTACGTAGGTGACGATCAAAACAGTAGTCAAGCCCGACAAAATAAAACCTAACCTCACAAAGACACCCGTAAATAACGAGTTCTACAAAGTTTATAATACAGCAAAATAAGACTTAAAAACCCTCTTAAACAAAAGATTATGGCGGTCCCGGTCATAGCGGTCGGGAAACACCCGGACTCGTCAGATCCCGGAAGTTAAGCCGGCCGCGTTGAGGGAGCAGTGAGGTCCGCGAGGCCTCGCAGCTCCCTCAAACTGGGATCCGCCCCTACTAGAAAACAACGGTTTACACTTCTAGAGTCATTATGACGAAGTCTCTGGGTCATTACAAGATTATGATAACGAGTAAATTTGCGTATGCGAGAATATTTTTAAGGTGAGTTATTATAGTAGTTATTGGTGCCGCCGTAGCTTAGCGGGCAGAGCGCCGGACTCATACGGCCGTCCCGGGGATATCCGGAGGTCCGGGGTTCGAATCCCCGCGGCGGCACCTGCGTAGCCGGGTCGTCTAGCGGCCAAGGATGCGGGGCTCTGGTCCTCTGGGGAGTGCCCCCGTGACCGGGGTTCGAATCCCCGCCCGGCTACCATTACTTTGATGGGTAGATTGTTAAGAGGCTTATTAGTATGGCTTCAGTAAGCGGTGATATGAGTGGTGTGTAGTCCACGTTTTTACTACTTAGTTCTACGTCGAGGCTTAAGATTTTCTTGAAGTCTTCTCTATTTTCGAGCTTGTGCGGGAACTTGATGTTGACTCCTAAGGCGTTCAGTAAAGTAGAGTATGATGCGACTGCTGAGGCGTTCCAGTCATTCTCTTTCTCATATTCTTTAATGAAGGCGTTCGAGGCTTCTAGAATATAGTTATACTTAGTTGTCGCGAAGCTCAAGTACTTGTAGTTATTAGATAGTAAGTTTAAGAACTCCTCAAGAGACAGTGACTCAGCGACTATCTTGCTAGACGTCACGCCTGACTCGTAAAGCGACCTACTCAACTCACCGCCAGAGTTCCTCAAAGCCTCATAGATCTTCAGAACTTCATGAGGTCCTGTATAGCTCAAGAGCGACTTTCTAGCACTTAAGTATGTCTGTATCACGAACTTATCCTTCATTTTTAAAGTATATGAGGCAGCAATACAGGCGGGAATCATGAAGATGTGGAATTCAGGTAACTGAACTCTCTTAAGGTAAGATATGCTGTCTTGAATAGAGTCTCTTATAAGTGCTCCTAAACCAATATTTACGAAACCTAGAGATCCCGTGGCTACACTAGCGCCTAACTCAGCAGACCTTAAGTAATTCTTTAGAGCAGAAGTCAATAAAGCCACGTAAGGTCTCAAGTCTTTAAATCTTAGGGAATACCTATGTGGCGCTCCAGGCTTAACATAAGAGTAAACAGCTAAGTCCACAGAATCTACCAGCCCACGCAAAATCGCCGACAAGACCAACCCCCAGATATAGCTACATTAAAATAATAAATGAACTCAAACGAGCACTTCGATATCGGGTCACGTCTTAAAACGAATTAAGGATACTCACATAATATTTGGTGAAAATATATTAAGGAAGCTACCTACCCTATAGTAACGTTCCTGCTCTTCCATGAACTATGCTTATTGTTAGGTTTGAGTGTCGAGTACGTCACGTACCTGTCCACGATACTCACACTACTACTATGTTATAGTGACAAGATCAGGTTTTTCCTGCTTAGCAAGACTATCAGTGGTGACTTACTGAAAGTAATTGACTTAAGCTACGCTAATTTAAGAGCCTTACAGAAGATCAAGTTGAAGACCACTCAGAAATTAAGAGTCTACGTAAGCTTATCTGGTCTACTCTTCCCAACTGTTCTAGGGTTGATGCTAGGTATTTACGTGATTTACCGGCTACCCCAATACTTCATCATCTATTTCTTGCTATTCTCTTTCTTAACGATAGCTTACAACAGATTCTCAATCATGGTTTTCGAGAAAGGTATACTAGTCTCATTAGCTTCTAGCATCATCACGACAGTTATGCTAGTACTTGCCGTAGGCACACACTACTCACTAGACTCAAGCACATTATTTATGCTGACATACTCTGTTAGTGCTTTAGCTACTCTCACAGGCGTAGACTTACTTAACCTAAGATACGTAACATTCTTTAAAACCAAGTCGATAATCGTGGGCGGGTACGGGGTCAGAGACGCGATATTTCTGATTCCAGCCATATCCTCAATAACTACGAGGATAGTCTACAGTCTCATTACTCTACTCTCCTATACTTAAGACCTGCTTCTCTAAGCAGAGAGGTGATTAAGTCATTAATTAACACAATCTTCTCTGGAATCAGCGAGTCTATAGATACTTTAACTATGAAGTGCCGTGACTCAATCATTCTAGCCTCAACGCCGTAGAGTTGAGGAAGAATCTTAATTAGAGTGTCTGAAGACCCGCAAACATACGAGTGCTCCTCGATACTGCAAACATACCCTAACTTTTTTAGGTTCTCTTTCACTAAACTCAAGACCCTAATCAGCACTTCGTAAGTTTCGGGGAGAGACTCTACTAGTAGTGCTGTTGTGAAGAACACGCGGCTACTCAAGTACTTCAACCCCCAACTCACGCAATCTAGTGATAGCAATCTTAATTACTTGCTCGCTTGAAACCTCCATCAATATCTTGACTTTAGCATAACCAGGTTTTATGTCAAGGTCGAACCTATCGTGCGATATGTCTAAAATATTGCATCTTAAGTCAGCAAGTATCTTCAGAACTCTCTCCAAGCTTCCTGGAACGTCCTTCAGGGAAAGAGTTATTTTAGCTACTCTGCCCTCCCGTATTAAGCCCCTCATTAAGATCCTGTAGAGGGTTGTGAGGTCTGCATTCCCGCCACTAATAACAGCCACGACATTCTCTCCAGGAATCTCCTCGCTCCTAGACAGTAGAGCTGCTACGGGGAGAGCCCCAGCACCCTCAGCGAGTAACTTAGTCCTCTCTAGCAGTAGGTAGATAGCTCTCGCTATCTGGTCTTCCTCGACCTCAAGAACTAAGTCGACGTAATCACGAATTATCTCAAAAGTTAAGTCACCTAAACCCTTAGTTAAAACTCCGTCAGCAAGTGAAGGTTGCGGCATCACGGTTACTGGTCTGCCCATACTTAAAGACAGTTTAGTCTTGGCTGCTACAGAAGGCTCTACGCCAACTACCTTGATCCTCCCACTACTAAGCTTCTTAACAGCTAGAGCAATGCCGGCTATCAACCCACCCCCACCAATAGGCACAACAACAGTGTCTACCGTGCTAACGTCCTCAACAATCTCTAGCCCTATAGTCCCTTGCCCAGCTATTACGTAGGGGTCGTTAAATGGGTGTATGAGGGTCATTCCCCTCTCCCCACTAAGTTCTAGAGCCTTCTTGAAGGCGTCATCATATATCTGACCGTATAGTAAGACCTCACTACCATAAGACTTGACAGCGTTTATCTTGTACGTGGGGGCAGTCTCAGGCATTACTATCAGAGAAGGTATATTCAGTTCTCTAGCTGAGTACGCGACTCCCTGCGCGTGATTACCGGAAGAAGCAGTGATGACTCCTCTAGACCTAACTTCCTCAGGCAGAGTATATATCTTGAAGTAAGCGCCCCTAACCTTGAAAGACCCTGTCTTCTGAAGATTCTCGAGTTTTAAGTACACGGATTTCCCTGTGAGAGAAGAGAAGAAAGCTGAGTGAAATACTGGAGTTCTGTGAATAACCGGCTTGAGAATTTCTGACGCCTTAAGCACTAAGCTAAATATGTCGTCAACACCACCTCTCACGAAATACTCACACCCTAAAACATTAAATCATCAGATTAATTAAATTAAGAACACAATGAAATACGAGAGGAGGTTGCGTGTTGCAGGCTCAGAAGATCGTGAGGAGCGTCAAAGAAGCTAAGGAGCTCTTCGAAGAATTGAGCAGTACTATGGAGTGTGGAGAAAGAGTTAAAGTAGCAGTTAAGAACGTGAGTGAAGTACAGAAGTACGTGGAACTCGTGATTAAGTCTGGATTATCACTCGTGGATATTGAGGAGGCAAATAATAATTACTACCTAATAATAGAGAACAGGTTTGGCAGTAGGTGCGTGCAGGATGTCTGAAGACGTAGAGATTGATAAACTAGACATAAAAATACTTGCTAAATTACTTGAAGACTCTAGGACTCCCTTCAGGCAATTAGCTCGCAACCTAAACGTAAGTGAGTCAACAATATATTTGAGAGTCAAGAAACTAAAGAACAGCAAGATCTTGAAGAACTACACGATAGACATAGACCTGAATAAGCTCGGCTTTCTACAGCAAGTGTATGTAGAGGTTAAGGTTGCTCCACAATACATGAAGAACATCATAGAAGAACTACGGGGAAAACCAAACGTCCTAGAAATTTACGAAGTAAGTGGTGAGTATCCACTCTTAATTAAGGTAGTTGCCACTAACAACGAGGAACTTTCTTCCGTAATAGACGAAATAGCTATGATTAAAGGAGTTACTGAAATGAAGGTAAGGTACGTCTTCAAAACCCTAGAAAGTAAGAACGTTAGTAAAGCGTTTTCAAGACTAAGTATTTAGGAGGATCCCTCACCGTAACTCACAAACCCAAACAAAATGAAAACTCAGTGACTTAAACAACAAAGAAACTGATTTTTGGGCTTATAGTTTCTTACTTCTCCCCTACTTTCATGAGGGAGTGATGTCATTCTTGCTCTTAAGTTGAGAATCTACTTTTTCAGTTTTCTAAGCAAGTAATCTACTATCTTAGGAGCAGGATTAATTCCCGTACCTGAGTAAAAGCCCTGCCAGTTAGGCATGGCGTTGACTTCGTAAACTACGTAGCCATCCTCTGTCTCACCCACATCAACTCCTGCGTAATCTAGTTTTAGAGTCTTGGTAGCTTTCATTGATATCTCTGCTAGCTCAGCATCAACTGGTGCTTTCTCAACTCTCGCACCCTGAGCCACGTTAGTTTTCCAAGTGTCTTCCGGTTTGTACCTGTATATCGCCCCCAGAATTTCATCACCTACTACGAAGACCCTCACGTCTCGGTCTCTAGATCTGGTGTATTTTTGTATTAAGAGTGGCTGGCTGTGACTAAGCCAAGTCTTGCCTATTATGTAGGCTATGTCAGGGTCTGTGACGAGTAGTGAGCCGTAACCCATGCTGCCTATCAAGGGCTTAATCACTGTCTTACCCCAAACTCTGACAGTCTCGCTCAACACGTAAACATCTTCAGTAATTTTAGTCTCAGGAACTCTTATCCCTGAGCTAGCTAGTAATTGAGTCGCTCTATACTTATCGCGAGCGTTCAGAAACCCCTCAGTACTATTAACTAGAAGCACGCCACTCATCTCAAACTGCTTCAGAGTATTCATTCTCTTTAGTAGAGTCTCCATACTCGCTACAGAACCGACTCCCCTAACTAAGCCACCGTCTATCTCGATTACATGTTCACTACCGTAGCTTATCCTTAGAGTACCGTCTCTCGAGACCTCACTGTTGAGTCTTGAGATCCTCAGATATAGGACGGAAATCCCTCTCCTTAACAACTCTGTAAGCAACTCTCTAGCAGACTGGGGAGGGACTGGAGCCTCATGAATTACAGCAACTCTCAAACCTCATTACCTCAAGTCTATTTAGCTTCAGCAACTATTTAAGAGTATACATGAATAAACATTACTAGAGTGAAGTACGTGATTGAGTGGGTATTGACGGCGATAGTAGTCACGTTAGTGTCGACCTATATCACAATAAATATTGAAAAAACTAAAGAGATAGTAGCTCCTGACATACACAAGCCTGATAAACCAAGAATACCTAAGACTGCCGGACCAGCATTCATAACGACCTTACTTGCTGGACTAGTCCTCTCGTTAACAAGTAACATGGTGTTAGTAGCCTACCACATCTTAGCAGCGATTATCGCGGGTATGATAGGATTATACGACGATTTCAAGGGTCTCAGAGCTTTGTGGAAAGTTGCTTTACTTACGCTCCCCTCACTACCAGTTTTGATAGGAGCTGCCTACATACCAAGACCTTACGTGCCGTTAGTCGGTCTTCTAAGAATACACATAGCGTACCCGTTGTTGTTGCCGCTAGCTTACACAGTATCTATAAACGCATACAACATGGTCGACACACATAACGGCATCGCAGCTACAGTAGCACTCACTTCATCAATAGCTCTACTAATATCTGCCGCCATTGACGGCCCTCAGCCACTCGACAGCGGACTTGTGTTTGCCTTGTTTGTCGTGTCACTCCTAATTAGTTACCTCCCCTTCAACATATATCCCTCAAAAATATTTAACGGGAATAGCGGGTCCTTCATATTAGGGTCTTTAGTAGCTTCTCAAGCCATACTATTAAGGAGAGAATACTTAGCACTCATGCTCCATATACCTCTAATAATTAACGGCTTCAGCATACTAGCTAGCATCGGCGGATTCAAAAACAAGGAGAGTATCCCAAGACCTGTAGTACTAACAGAAGACGTTAAGATAACTCCCAACACCTCAAGAAAAACTCCGGTGACGCTAGTTCAACTACTAGTTCTGAAGAATCCACTCACTGAAAAAGACTTAGTAAAGACATATAGTCTTCTCATATTCTTAAACACTGTCTTATCGCTAATAACATACTACATATTAACTAGAGTATAGTATAATGTCGTGTAAGACCGAACTTAATAGAGAATATAATAACCTCTCCCCGAGACTTCCGTCATCCAGAAACTCAGCTTGAGAGAAGTACTTAAGTCGTTTAATACCTTAGCGACCTCCTCAGCTTTTCTCCAGCTTTCAACAAAGCCGTAGATAGATGGCCCCCAACTACTCTGCCCCAACGCTGTGACGCCATTCTTACTTAATGTCTCGGCTATGAGAGAAGACGCTTCACTAGAATAAATGCCGCCCTGATACTTACTGAAGTATTGTCCTGCAAACAGCTGTATTTTAGATAAAGCCTTACTAAAGAGCTGAAAGTCGTTTAGTCTAACTGAAGTGATTAGATGGGTGAGGAGAGCGTAAAGTTCTGCTTGATTCTCGTGTGGCTCTATGTTACTTAACACGTTTTCTTCCTCTTTCTCATGAAAGCCTCTAACACCCTCAGGCACCACGATCAAAACTCTCCATCTAGGGGGTCTCAGCCTAAGTAGTAACTCAGGATACTTAATAATTCCATTACCTCGGAATACGCCAGTATCAGCTACAAAACCTCCATGCAAGAAAGTGTAGATTCCTATGCCTGAAACACGTCCTACACCCAGCTTCTTAGCTAAATGATCTAGGGAAGTCTTCTCTTCAATACAACCGAGAATTTTAAGTGACTTAAGTAGACCCATAACCAACTTAGTTTTTGACCCAAGACCAACATGATGTTTTAAGAAGCCGTTAATCTCTATGCTGACGCCTCTCTCAATATTAAGCGTTCTTAACACTTCTAAAACTATATTCTCAGATTCTGTAGTAGGGGTCTTGATAGAGGGGCTACTCTCAACATCTTTAGAAACCTTCATTACTAAGTAGGGTTCCTTCACAGCTACACCGGTAGACCCGAAGAAGTAGGGTAAGTCTCTATACCTGTAGAAGCCTAAGTGAAGTCTGTAAGGAATTCTTAACTTTACGCTACGTAGTCTATCCTGCATCCCCAGCTCAGCCTCATCAAGTCAATTAAGACTTTACACCAATAAAGTTTTCTCTTCTTTACCGGACTCGCCGGAGTCTCGTTCTTTAAGTTTGGCTTGGAGTACCTACCTACAACTCCTTCAAAATTAAAACCTATGAGCCCTACTTCAGCTGCTCCATTCTCGAGAGCTAAGTAAACAGCTCTATCCCCGTCTGTAAAGCCTCCGGAAAAACCTATGTTAGATGTCGAGAATAAGACTTGAGACGTGCCCAGAACTTTCTTCTCTTTTAGTATGGGAGTCCAAGACACTAATTTATCTATGTTATCTCCGTGAGCATGCACTACGATAAACCCATTAAAAGACACTAAGTCACTTAAGTTAACACCATCAAGGTCTGTGACTACTACTTGAGGCTCTACACCAGCATAGCGACAACACCTTAAAGCCCCGTCAGCAGCTACTACCACGTCGTAGAGACTCATAAACTTATGGACTTCCTTACAGCTGGGGCCAGCACCAACTACCAGAACTTTAGAGTCTTTAATGAGCTTCCTTAAATCTCTTAATACTTCATTCCGTGTCTTGCTAAACCCTTGCAGCACTACATTCAAGACCTCGGCTGCGGTGAAATCTTCTTCATGACTAAATCCGAACTCACGCCTAATGATGTCATGTAGTGAGGCCCATACTAGGCTGTTCAACACCAGCACCCAAACACAGACAAAACACGTAGAATATTAACTTTTGTTTAGTTGCTAAATATCTTGAGATTAGGGTGAGGAGAGATTGATTAACAAGTTCCTTAGGTTTAGATATCACGAATCAATAGTTGTAACTCTAAATGAGGAGTTAAGTCCTCACGTAGCTCCCATGGGTGTGGAGTATAGTGAGCCCTACTTAATACTCAGGCCTTACAGGAGTAGCAAGACTTACACGAACCTAGTTCTAAGACCCATGTTGTCTCTGAATTTCACGCATGACGCGAGATACTTTTTTAAAGCTATCTTCAAGCAAGAAGAAATAGATTTTGAGTTTAGTGGTTTAGAAAGACCACCAGTAATTAGAGGCAATTTTGATTTATACGTAGAGGGGCGGGCTAAACTCTTAGATTCAGCTGATGACAGAGCTGTCTTTCTGGTCACGGCAGAGAAGATCTATGAAGGTCTTGGGTCTAAGCTAGCCTTAAGTAGAGCTAATAACGCTTTACTTGAGGCGTTAGTCTACTACACTAAGATCGCCGCGTTAGTTAGTAAGGGAGATAAAGAGATACCAGAGTATCTAAACTTATTAAGAATAAACCTCAATTTAGTCAGGAAGCTAGGGAATCTCGAACTAGTAGAGATGGCTAACACCATCGAGAGTAAGTTAAGTGAGTTGCTAGGTGGTAAGTTGAGATGAGTTTAGCGAGAGCGATTATCTTAGGTTTAGTAGTCGGGCTTCTTCAAGGCTTCGTAGACACTTACGGATACGCGGTAACCGGCTACACTACGGCTGAGATAGCTGGTATAGTGTCTGCTATAATATTTCTCGTCGCGTATAGGGTGATTTTTAGGGAGACACCATCTGTTTTTGAACACTTCTTAGGGGTAATCATAGCCTCCGGAATCTCTATCTCAACGACTATAACTGCAGGAATGTACATTACTTACACTATGCTCAACACATACGGAGATACAGCAACTCTAGAGCTTCCTTCATGGACTTACTACGTAGGTTCTCTAAGTATTGATGTCTTACTGTTTTACTCATACGCTACGGCAGTATCTGTCTCAGGGTCTCTAATAGCCTACGTTTTCTACAAACACTACATAGAGAAAGAAAAACTACCTTACCCTATAGGCTCGTCCATAGCTAGAGTCATTCAAGTGGGTAAAGTCCTTAAGAGGGAGTACCTGGCACTAGCTCTCTCTATAGGCTTCTTAACACAGCTTTCCTTAATGTATTTAGGGGGCTTAACTCTTGACGTGACTTCTGTCATGCAAAAGATAATACCTGGGGCTGCCTTAGCCTTAACTCTAGACGTTTTTGTTTTAATGCTGGCGATACTAATACCCCTTAACACATCACTCGGGATAGGGATTGGTAACGTACTAACATACTTGCTCGTAACGCCTCTACTTGCTTCATTAGGTCTCCTAATATCTTTACCTTCTTTAGACAATCACGCACTAGCTACTGCTGCCGCCCCCTACATAGCCTCGCTAATCAGCGGCTTCTTAATAGTGGCGTCCTCATATTACATGATTACTGGCAGGGGTTACTTCAAGACCTCACTAAAGTACGTCTACTCAAGCAGGTATCTAATGCGTTACATGCTTTTCTCAGCTATCCTCATAAGTAGCTTAGTCGTCCCACTAATATACTTGCGTAAAGCCACGACAACAATGCTTCTAATCACTCCTGTTCTCGTAGCTCTCCACATATTCTTAACGATTTTCACTTTGAGAGTAGCCGGCGAGGCCGGGACTGTCTCGCAAGCAACACTGCCTCTAGCTACACTAACACTGTTTTTGTCAGGTGCTAGAGGAGCTACCCCGTACGTGTTGCTAGACCCCTATACTGGAGTGCCGATGCCGCAATTCGTGGCGGCCAACACCCTAAACTACGTCAAAGCTGGCAAGACTCTCGAGGTCAGAGCTGAGGTAGCGACTTTCTCGCTTGCTTTATTGATGCTCTTAGGAGCGCCGATAACTCTCCTCTACGGACACACACTACTCAACACATTCGGACTCACGTCACCTAAACTTAATTTGCTTAGGTGGGTACCTCTAGTCATGTGGATGAACAATCTCTATAAGGGGGACTTATCATCCTTCAATCTATACTCTATTCTTACAGGATTATTCTTGGCTTTTCTGTTAATAATAGTTTTCAGGTTTTTAGGTCTCAGTAACATCTCGTTATTCGGCATATTAATTGGGGTCACACTGACTCCGGACTTAGGAATACTCTTCTTAATTGCTTCAATCATTAAGTACGTGGCTTTTAGAATAGGAGTCGACGTTTACGAGTCTTTAATCACATACTCAAGCCTAGTCCTAGCAGGTGCTGGCTTAGGCGTAGCTACTTCAGTACTGATGAGCTTGGCGGGGGTGTTATAGTCATCAACACAGTAATATTCCTACTCGTTTATTTGTTAGTCACGCTAGCTGTGGGTTACGCAGCCATCAAATACGTTGAAGCAGAGTCAGGCATGCTTAGAGAATTTAAAGTAGTCATTAAAGCTAGACTAGCGAGAGTAGTTGGCATCTATAAGTTAAGCTTACTCATACTCAGAAAGTCTTTCACATACTTGATAATACTAGCCACGATCTTCTCTGTCATAACGTCAGGACTCAACACTAGATACGAGAACAACTTAGTTGTTATTAGAGACTCTTCAGTCGCGAGCACTCAGCACACAATACTGATCAGGTTTAGCAAGCCAGTCAGTGTTGAAGCTTGCTCAACCCTATTAAGTAATTTGAGCTTAGGAGGGCGTTGCACATACTTCTATAGAGTAATTTTAGATCGACCCTACCAGCTAGAGAAAAACAAGAAGTTAATATACGTCTTAATAGGGGTTGAAGAGACCGTACTGAAAGACTTGAGCCTCAACAGAGAACTACCTAAACTCACGTTTGGTTATAGTGAGCTCTCAGAAGAACTCACGAAAGACACTATATTAGTTGATGATAGGAGGATAGAGATTAATTTAATTCAAGTAGACAGTAACTTACTGAAAAGCTACACTATATTTTATAAAACTCCACTAGTACCTATTCAAGGATATGTAGGGGCAGAACCAATAACTGTGCCGTTACAGCATGTCTTAATATCAACCTATGATAACGTGATGGAGCTCGTGGGCAGTGAAGAACTAATGGCTACAGACATAGTAATAAATAATTTGAGTGAATCTCCCAACCTTATGAAGGTATTCGAGTTTCTTGAGGCGCGCTACCCTGTCACGGAGGCGGCTGTAGCTGGCGGCGGTTACGTGACTTACGTCTCAGAAACTCGGATACCGACACCTGACTCGTTAATTTCCGCTATTCTTTCATCAATAACTGCTTCAATCATAATAATATCAATCTTCTCTTCTACTACGCCCTACTTAAGAGAGTTGAGGAGCAAGATATCTTTCATGGGTTTTCAGCCGTGGGCTATGACAATAATAATAGTTAGCTACACGTTCACCTCAATAATGTTTCCAGGACTCCTCACACTAACGTACGTGTTTGTTTCGATGGGTAGTGCGTCAACACTGAACTCAGTAGTGACCTTGATTATCTCGTGGATTGCTTCGACAACATACATAATTCTGAGGGTTAAGCCGGAAAAGCTGGTTACAGAAGCTTACATGCCGCCGACACCCAGGTATGTTTTAATGTCTTCTATTACTGACATAAATAAGCTGGTTGAATTCGTCATCAAGTTAATCAAGACAAACGAGTTCTTCACTGTCGAGGACGTCGAGTGGAGGATTGAGGGAGATGAGGCCTTCATTCACGCTAAGATGAATTACGTAGATTCTTGGGGTTCTGGAATAGACTTAACGATATTCATAAACGTCACTAGCGAGAGGTCATACATAAACATAAGTAGTGTAGTGTTCGGGGTTGAGGAAGTGTCTGAGAGCATGAGTAGGAGTATTAACGCTCTAGCTATATCTAGGATAGTAGGTGGTGTCAAAGCTTGGGAAGCAACGTTTTCGTAATTTTTATTAAGACAGTTACTAAAGGTTCGGGACTTAAGATATCAGTGATTATTTCAATCAACTTACTCGTAATATTGTTTTTCAGGAGTAACGCTCTAATACCTTACTTCACTATGTTGCTTAGTATGGCGGCCTCGGCTGCAGTAGTAATAGTTGATTCAAGACTCCACTCAATACTCTTATACGTGCTCTTCGTTTACGGCTTGAGACCTAACAGTGTGAGGTTACTTATATTACTTTACTCGTTGTTAGTAGCTAGCGTGCTCTCACTACCTTACTTAGCAGTCGACGTGCTAAGCTTCTCACTAGCTCTAACCCTAACGTTCTTTATAGTCTTAACCACGTTAAGCTTGATCTACAAACGCGTCAGAGATACTGCCACCATCCCCCAAATATAACACCTCTTAAGTCTATAATTTACGGTGGGGAGGCTATGGAAGAAGTCGTTGTTCTCTTGAAAGACGTGTGGAAGACATATGATGAAGGGAATAATAAGGTAGTGATACTCAAGAAAATTAACGCTTCTTTCAAGAGGGGAGAAATAATAGGTATACACGGGCCCAGCGGCTCCGGCAAAACAACTCTACTCAAGCTGATAGCTGGACTCATAAGACCTGACAGAGGAGAAGTAATTGTTGATGGGTATAACCTCAACATGTTAGACGAGAACGGGTTAGCGATGATCAGGAATACTGTGGTTAGCTACATACCTCAAGACTACGGAGTGATTGACGAATTCACAGTCTTCGAGAACGTTGAGTTGCCTATGCTTATTGCTGGAGTAAGTAAAGAAGAAAGAAGTAGGAGAGTTAAAGAAGTCCTAGATTATATAGGACTACACAATAAAGTCAACGTGAAAACTAAGCTCTTGAGTGGCGGTGAGAGGCAGAGAGTAGCTATCGCCAGAGCTCTAGTCATGACCCCCTCAGTACTGCTGGCAGATGAGCCGACAGCTAACCTAGACTGGAATACTGCCCTGAAAGTAATAGAACTATTTAAGAACATAAGAGAAGACTTCAAAACAACTATAATTATAGTCACGCACGACCCAAGACTTCTAGACTTAATGGACAGGTCACTCACGCTAATGGACGGCTACCTGAAAGACACAACATACAAACGTAAAGAACTGTAAACTAGTAGGGATGTAGTGGACTTGTTTGAGTCTTAGAGGTCTAGTAACCAACTAAGCTAAGTTCTAAGCAGTAACTCCTCACTTGCGCAAGGCACCCTACTCTTTAACTCTGTGTAGTGGATATTGCATAACCTGAAGTCTTTCTTATCTACGTCAGCCAAGCTGTTGCTGAAGCTCATGACGCAAGACTTGTTCTTACAATGTCTTAATCCGAAGACGTGACCTACCTCATGCACTATCTCTTTCCTCATCCTAGTCAAGAATCCTTTCTTAGACACACTGATCCTTAGTCTAATCACGTACACCGTCGCTACGTTGAGTTCAGGCAACGCTATACCGAAAATAAAATTTAGTGGATCTACGTAAGCGTCTATATTCATGACCCCAAGAACTACTGAGTTCTTTAAAACACGTAGCGAGTTTACCCACTTAGCTGTTGAGAACCCGTCGTACTGGTGCCTAACTAAATTAAAGAAAGATTCTGGTATCTCACTAAGAACTCTTACCTCGACCCTCTTAGGGCTGAAGAATTGTAAAGTGTTAACTACTTCATCAGCTTCTTCAGAGCTTAAGCCGTGAGTAAACACCTCGAAAACTAGACTCTCACAACTGTTTAAGCTCTCCGCAGGAAGTCTGCTGTCTTGATGGTTTCGCTTACTAAACCAGCGGCGACTCATGAAATCCTCACTATCTCTATCTCCGGCTTATAGTCTTTAAGGGCTTCAGAAAGTTTAGTAGTTAGTCTAGTTATGTCGCTCGCTCTTATGGGTAGCTTAGCCGGCACTAAACTCACCATAATCTCGACTCTCTGCGGATCTACCATCCTGAGTAAAGTGCTCTCAGCTTCTACCCTAAACAACATGTCTCTAGCTACATCACTCACCTTATTAACTATCCTGCTACAGTCGAAATCACCTGTACTAGCTAGCCCGTGTATTACGCTTAACCCAAGCCTCATAACTACGTGTGGTTGTCTAGCCCTGTAGACGGAGTTAGATAAGACCGTATTAGGGACATATATCTTGTTACCGAAAACGTCTTCGAGCGTGGTATTGAAGGGTGAGATGTCGAGTATTCTGCAAGTTAATGGCTTATCTATGCCTGGCAAGTACACTTCAACCCAGGGGTTTCTCTTCAGCCTCATTAACTGAATGTTTATGTATGCTGAGAACTCTCTTACCTCGTTATAGAAGAGCAGTAGGGAGAGTATCGCTATCACGAAAACTACCACGTAGGGAACTAGAGACGCCGTAACTATACCTACTACTCCTATGAGAATCATTACTGCAATCACTATGTCTACTATCCTAGTAACGAGTATTCTCGTTCCTTGAGAAATAACTCCTCTTTTAGCTATGTTAGTGAGTAGCCAAGAAAAAATAAACCTGAGAGCTACAGCAACCACTACTAATATGATTATCAACATGAAATCCTGAAATGAGAGAGGCAAGCCTAAGGAGATGTTTTCTAGCGGGCCATCCACCCCTAAACTACCTCGCCTGATTTATATTTGTTGAGAGACTTATTAAGTTGCTAGGAGTTTAGAGCAGTAAGCCGAGGTGCTAGCCTTTAAAAATCTCGGAAATTACGTTTATGTCTGATGTCTTAGCTAGTATGTAGAGTAGGTAACCCTCCTTAATAACTTCATCTTTGCTCGGCACATACAATCTAGTCCCGTCAAACACGAACAACACCTTCACGTCTTCAGGCAACTGCAGCTCGTCTATCCTCTTATTAACGGCTTTATCTGTTCCTGAAGTTGTTAAGCAGTAGATCTTGTACTCATCTACCTCCCCTACAAGTCTTGGCTGAAGTAAGGTCTGTAAGTAAGTCTTTATGAAACCACTTATGATTGTAGGAACTATGATAGGCACGCCTAACTCTAGCTTAGAGACTACCTCCCCCACCCTAACGCTCTTGACTCTGGCTAGCCTGACTGCCGAGCCGTAATGCCTAGCTATAGTTAAAGCAAAAACATTGACTTCTTCACGGTCTGTCAAGGCTAACACAGCATCGAATTCACTGAGAGGTGTTAGAGACGCGATCTGAGACTCGTAGAGAGAAATGTCTCTAGCATCTCCCTTAATGACTATGACGTCGAAAGCCTTACTGATCTCTTCTGCTTTCTCAGCGTCTACCTCAACAACGATGACTTCATTTCTCTTAAGCTCTCTCTCAGACTCGAAAGCTTTAAGTAATTCCTGAGTTACTGGACCGCCACCAATAATTAAAATCCTCATTACCACACCAAAATATATAGCTAAACACACGTTTTTAAATGACTAGCTAATGGACGCGCTCGCAAAACACTTTGAGTTGAGTGACTTAATACTTTCGTCGCGCTGCCAGACTCCTCAATACAAGTAGTGGTGTGAACTCAAGCCTACCTACATACATAGCTAGTATCAACAAGATCTTAGCTGCTGGCGGTGCTGTAGGAGTAATCACTTCAACACTTAAGCCAACACAACTTAATGCTGAGACTGTCTCAAATAAAGTGTCAATAAATAGGTACTCGCTACTGAATAATGTTATGAGTGATGATATGACGAACGCAAATACTGCGTATAGGACTATCAGCATGAAAGAAATAGATACTTCGTCGTCACTTACACTCTGGCCCTGTATCACGACTCTCTTAACAACTGAGGGTGGTAAAACTATCTTCTCCGTATAGATATTCAGCTTCTTGAGGAGCATTATGAGTCTGAGGGTTTTTATTCCGCCCGCAGTAGAGAAAGTCATCCCCCCGAAAAACATTCCGAGTATCAGTAAAGACTTAGTAAAGTCTCTTAAACTCTTTAAAGAGCCTATGTTAAATCCTGTAGTGCTCATCCCTGATACCTGATTAAAGAACCCACTCAAGAAGTCTCTCTCTTCGAGAACGTAATATGTAGCTCCCGTAATCACTGAAAGAATGATTAGTATGAAGATGAAGTACCTCAACTCCTCTGACTTGAGTACTTCTCTGAAGTTACCCGTGACTAAGTTGTAGAGTACTACGAAGTTGAAAGCTCCTAGAATCATGAAGACTATGAATGGGGTTATTGAGTTTGGGGAGCCCGCGTATATTGCGTTGTAGCCTTCGCTATACGTGGACATGCCTCCAGTAGCTATAGTAGTCATTATGTGTGTTAACGCGTCGAAAGGTGTTAGTCCTGACAAAACGTATGAAACAAAACCTACTAGAGTTAATGTGACGTATACTAGGATTAGCCTCTTCGCGGTCTCATACATGTTCATGCCTATTCTTATCGGTCTTTCAAGACCGTAAACAGCTCTAGCAGTCTCGTAGAAGTAGGGTATCACGATCATGGCAAACACCACTATCCCTAACTCACCACTCCACTGCATAAGCGCCCTCCACATCAAGATAGATTTTTTCAGTGTAGAGGGGTTTAAGACCGTGAATCCAGTGCCCGTAAAACCACTCATGCTTTCGAAGAAAGCGTCAATAAAGTCTATCTTAACTTCAATCATCAAGATTAAGGCGCTTAAGGCAGGTATTATTAACCAAGCTAGTGAAGCTACTAAGAGAGACTCAATCACTGTTAAGCTCTGAGCCTTCTTAAAAGACATGTACCCAATAATCACTAAAGCAACACCAAGTATTAGGAAAGAGTAGCTTAACTCATCACCTACTATCAAGTCAGTAAGTGGTATTAGAGTCATTAAGAAACCCACTATAGCTAGCAAGCCAGAGAGAGCGAACAAAACGTTTTTTAAACGCATTCGAGAGCCCAATATTAGCTCATAAGAAGCCTTAATAATATTTCCGGCAACTCCATACGTTGAGCGTCCTTAATCAGTCTTATATCCTCGCGTAGCGTAATGAATACTTGGTGGTTAGATTAATCTCGTCGTGTGAGGAAGCCGAGATCAAGGTTGTCGGGAAGTCTGTATTTATAAAGCTTAAGTCAGGAGCTACTGCCTTCATACCTATTGATCAGGTCTGCACAGCTTTAGAGAAGTTCAGGATTTGCCCCCCGAAAGACTCTAAGATCAAGTGTAGCTAAGTGTGTAGTGTGTTTAACTCTTCAATCTTCTGCTTTATTAAGAGGGCGTCGCTTTCTAGACTCGGAGACTCACATATTATGACTCCCTCAACGTTGTAGTTCTTCAAGGCCTTGACCGCGTCAACCCAGTTAAATCTCGAGTCTTTGAAGTCTAAGTGTCTTTTCTCTCCCCTATCACCGTACTCTATGCCCGAGAGATGTATGTGCATGTTTTTCAAAGCTTCCTTGCCTAACCTAGCTTCTACTAATTCAAGAATCTCTTCAAATTCTCTCAGTTTGTTTATAGTTCCTCTACTCCTTGCGTAGAGGTGTGCGAAGTCGAGGGCTATGTGCGCCATCTCAACACCCTCGACAACAGCTATTACCTCTTCAAGAGACCCGAACTCTGCTAACCCACCCATTGTCTCGGGTCTTACCCAGATCTTGACTCCCTCGTCAATCAGCTTAGAAACAACGTTCTTGAGTATATTCCTCACGACACTCACTGCTGTTTCAGAACTTAGCTTGCCATAATAGCCGGGGTGGAAGACTAGTGACCAGGCGCCAGCAAGATACCCAACTCTAGCTGAGTTAAGTATCCTCTCGACAGACTCTCTAACTGTTTTCTCCTCCTTAGACAGTAAGTTGATGTAGTATGGTGCGTGAACACTGAGAACAACACCCACCTCAGAAGCTACCTCCTTAAGAGAGGGAGCGTCCTCAGACTTAAGCCACACACCCCTCACAAACTCAATCTCCATAGCACTTAAGCCAAGCTCCCTAACCACTCTAACACCCCTCACTACCCCGGAACCCTTAGCAGATAAAGGAATGCCTGCAGGACCAACAAACAAACCACCAAGACCCAAACAAACCACCACATAAATATGAACTAAGAAAACATAAAACTACAAAACAGACAGAAAATAAGAAAACAAAGTGGTAGCGGGGGGTGGATTTGAACCACCGACCTCGGGGTCTCACACGACCCTCAGTAGACCCATAAATCCTAAAACAACCATACCTTATAAAGTTTTCGCCTAGAAACACAAGCCACAAAATAAGAAGAGAAACACAATTTAAAGCTCTATTACGCATAGTAGTAAAGGGGCCCGTAGCCCAGTCAGGATAGGGCGCCGGCCTCCGGAGCCGGAGGTCCCGGGTTCAAATCCCGGCGGGCCCGCTTATACCCATGCATGGTGATGGCTTGTAAAACCATCGTTTTAAACAGTTTCTGCGGACTGCCAGAGCACGAAGCCCGAGATGTATATCAACATTCCAGTGATGTGCAGAAGAACGAGATTAACATAACACGCTATGAGTTTAGATGGTTTACTCATGTTGTTGAAATCTCTAGGTTATAATGCTGACTAAAATTAATGAATTTTAGTATGACTACCTGATCTTTCTTCAGGACCTCATATAGGGTATTGCGAATAAACTCGTTTGTAAAATCATAAGTGGCTACCTATCTCGCTTCCTAGAAACTAAGCTCTAAACTACGTAACAAAGGAAAACCTAGGAAAATACAATATTAAAGCTTAGTTAGTATAGTCTTTATATGGAGGAGAATTAGTTGTGGTGAGTACTAAATGAGGGGTGAGGCTTTAAGATGGTTTAATGAGGCTTTGTGGGATCTTGATACAGCCAAAATTCTATATAGGGAGAGGAGATTTAATGCGGCTGCATTCTACTCTCACCAAGCAGCTGAAAAGGCTTGTAAGGCGCTTCTCTACAATGTTAATGAGGCTCCATGGGGGCATAGTGTTAGGGAGCTCCTCGCACGGTACTATAGTAGACTCGGTGAGACTCCCCCAAATGACCTTATGACCTATGCGAGAGAATTGGATAGGCATTATATACCGTCTAGGTATCCAAACGCCCATCCAGCTGGAACGCCTCACGAAGCCTATGACGAAGAGACTTCGAGAAGGGCTCTAGACGCGGCTGAGAGAGTGATTCAATTTGTCAAAAACGTACTTAGACTATGAAGGGTTATCAGAAGTTATTAAGAGGATTTTAAGCAGTTTTAAAGCATATGCAGTGATACTTTTTGGTTCTCGCGCTAGAGGGGATTATAAGCCGTGGAGCGATTACGATATATTGATAATAGCTGATTTTAGAGAGAGATACCTAGATAGGATAGGAAATATTTTAGAGTTAGTAAGCAACATAAATATAAACATAGAACCCCACCCATACACTCTTAATGAAGCTACTGAAATGCTTAAGAAGGGGAATCCAATAATTATTGATGCGCTTTCGGAAGGTATAATCCTATATAGTAGGGAGGAATTTAAGGAACTTCTCAAACTTTATGAAGAACTTCTGAGAAAAGGACTTAAAAAATCAGAAACCTCGGTGATTATACCACCTACTACCTAAGCTAACCTTCTTCCCACCCTAAAGGGCGAGGCTTTCGGGTTGCGAGTTTGTATTAAGTGATGTCATCACCTCATCTCTTTCCCCGTATCCCACATCTTGCGTACTTGAGGAATAAGTTAATGCACGCGACTATGTCTGACTACGTCTTTGTCGCCCCGTGAATCCACATTCAGTGCATCGCAACACTCTACTACCGCCTAGTGCAACTGTTTTGGGTTTCATAAAGGTCTATAAGGGGTTGACGTAAGTTACTTTATTGTGGGTTAAGCTTACCCACAATGTGAGTGTGTAGTGAAGACCCGAGTAGGTGGGGTATCTAAAGCCAGTATGTGGGGGTTTCCCCACAGCAATGAACCAGAGCTAGGTGAGGGCGAGCCGTGGGTGGGGTTACCCTGAAAGAGTAGAGACCGATGATAAGACCTCCAATGAAAAGGGGCCTGAGGTCAATGAAGCCAAGGGTCGACAACAAACATGAAACCCAAACCCCGTCTTTGGGCCTACTCCCACATCTAGGGCGTTACACGTAGTCTTGAGAGAAGTTGTGAGTTCCTGACTTGCTAATATTTTCATTGCCTCTTAACTTTCTGACTAACGGAACTGCTAAGTAGTGTCATGTATTATCTTATCGCGCTTCTTCCGTAGGGGTCTGTGAGTATTATGGTAAAGCTTATTTCGCCGTTCATTGCTTTCTTAATTCTATTAACGAATTCGTTGCATTGATTACTTTCTTCAAAACACTCTGTTGGAGTGTTTTCCAGTATTCTTTCTAGGAGTCCCTCGACGGTAGTTATGTAGCCTTGTGCCGCGGGCCCCGGGAATATCTCGACTCCTAGTTCAGGTATTTCTATGCTTGCAGTAGAAGACTTAATAACGAGCGCGTTCAAGTCTCTTGCTTCCCTTACTGGAAAAACTATCTTGACCTCACCTTCGTGCTCCAGAGTACTCACGTCAGACCTCTTATAACCGCAATTACTGCATTTCCACACCTCAATAATTATTTTGTTGAAGTAAGGCACTTCATATACGTAAGCACTTACTTCTAATTTTTCGCTACCACATACAGGACACTTACCCTCACTACTGAAGACTTTATTTAGTTCCATCACGCCACACACTAAAACATAACTTACTCAAGTACTTATTAAGTTAGTATGAGTGAGATATATGAGCTAAACGGTGCTGTAGCAGTGATAGATGGAATCCTTGAGGTACTTAAGTCTCTCGAAACAGTCTTTCTAGGTCCGTTCTTAATCAGCTTAATAAGTAACTCTATCCCATTCGTTTCACTCCCTTACTTGCTAGTAATAATAGGGCTTGCATTCAAGTATACAAGCTTATACGATAGAGTCTTACTAGTGATTTCTTCAGCGTTGGGGGCCTCCATAGGTAAGATCCTCATATACTTCATTGGGAAAGGATTTTCTAAACTCTTAAGTAAGAGTAGTAAAAAGAATCTAGAACTCTTCAACAAGATTGCTAAGAAGTCTCTCGCGCTAGCCATATTCGTTTTCGCGGCGCTACCATTGCCTGACGACATACTCTACCTCCCCCTAGGACTCTCAGGCTTTTCTCTGGTGGTGTATTTCTTCTCAGTCTTTCTAGGTAAGTTGTTCTTAAAGAGTATTGCGGTGTTTTACGGGAGTATCCTAGCTTCTCTGAGTGAGGAGCTAGGATACCACACGATACCTATCCTCATAGCAGTCTCTCTAGTATTCTCCTACTATATCATAAAGATCGACTGGTCTAAAGTAGTCGAAGCACATATAGACAGAGGTCTCAAAGCCTCAATTAAGTGTATAATGCTGGAGTTAAGTCTAGTAAGCAAGGGAATCGTAGAGGACCTTAAAAAAGTGCTTACCCAGGCTTAAAGAATTCGTTAAGAATCTCTGCTAGAACTTCACGTGCTTTGTCTACTGATTTCTGCGCGTGTGTAAGTCTCCCACTACTGAAGACTAGAGAACCTGACACGTAGACTTCTTCGACGACTGAGTTACACCAACTCACGAGAGCTACAGGATTCCCTAAAACCGGATTCTCAACAGACCACACAACCAAGTCCGCGTCCTCTCCTTCAATCAACTCACCCTTACCGAACCCTAAGCTCCTATACGCGACCGTAGTCGCGAGAAGGAAAGCTTCTTGTAGATTAGGGAGTCCCTCCCCCTCATAGTGAAGGAGTGCGTAGGCCCTCAAGTCATCTCTTATGTCGTAAGTTGGGGCTACATCAACACCTATAGTCACGTTCGACTGACTCCTCAAGTAACTCTTCACCGGCGCTCTCCCGTCACCTAAGAGTATATTAGATCTTGGAGCGTGTGAGATTACGAAGTTACTGTAAGACAGCACGTCCGCTACTTCCTCAGCCCACACAGCATGGGCTACAATAGCGTTCACTCTATCTAAACCAACAAATCTCACGAAATCTCTGAGACTCATTGAGTACTTACTCTTAAGCCACACAAGATCTTCAAAAACTTCTGCCAGGTGTGTGTGGACCCCTAACTCGCGTTCTCTAGCTAAATCAACTACTTCTCTGAAGAGGTCTGGGGGAAGCAACCTAGGAGTGCAGGGTCCTAACCTCACCCTGACCTTAGGTTCATCAACTATCTTGAGTAGACTTAAGTTCTCTTCTAGAGCTTCCTCATAACTCTCGAAGATACCTCGATTCATTATAGGGACACTCAAGTCTGCTTTAACGCCACTCTCTAAGACCGCCTTGTAAACCATGTCTTCATTAACGTGCATGTCTGCGAAAGCTGTGACTCCTGAAGCAAGAAGTTCTCTTATAGCTAGCAGAGACGCGTAGTAACTAACTTCCGGATTCTCTCTTAAAAACCTCTCCCAACCCCACACGAAATTCTTAACCCAATCATCTAGATTCATACCAGATACAACAGTGTTTCTTATTGGGTAGAGACCTAAGTGAGTGTGCGTGGTTGCCATGCCGTGCGTGATGATCTTCACTCTGTCAGGTTTCTCTGCGGTTTCTGGAGCTGCGTACACTTCCTTAATTCTAGTATCGAAACGTACGCAAGCTTTAGATAACCAAAGGTAGGGGTTTATCACTACGTAATCTCCGCACACTTCATTCAAGTGTTTTAGTCACCCATCTTATAAACAGCTACTACGACGTAAACACTACTCCCTTCATAGAGTTGACTCACAGCTATGTGTGCAGGCTTAAATATCGTGAGCACAGGCTTCTCTAGCCGCGGAGCATATTGCGGGTACTGGAGTGCTCCGTAAAGGAATCTGACAGGGTAGCCAGTAGTCCCGAATACTTCATGGACTGAGTGAAGGAATATCTTGTATAGGGTCGCGTTAGTTAATGTTTGACTAGTCCAGTTTGGCATGAGGTAGCTGTATTGCCCTATAGTGACGGTCGTGGTCGGGGGGTTTTTACCGGCTATCTTATAGATGGCTGAGATGCCTTTAGCCATGTCTGCCCCGATGAAAGTTCCTCCCTGGAAAGCTAGGGGGCCTACGTAAGCTGAGCTGAGCTGTTCCGAGAATAAAACTACGTCATATAGCACTACGTATGTCTTGTCAGGCGGTACACGGAAGTACCTAGTAAATATCTCGAAAGCTTCTTCCTCAGTACCTGTTAAAGCTTTAGCTAGTAACTCTATCTGTGTTGCGTTGAGCGTAGCGCCATCAGCTACCGTAGCTCTCTCCCCTAAGACGCTGAGCCAGTATCCGTAATCCCACCACGAAATAATTACGGAGTCTTTAGGTGTGTTGTTCTTAATCCATTCTAGAGTATCTAGCCAGGCAGGCACGTTTCTCCCGAAACCGAGACCTGAGTCTAGTATCATCGGTGTCTGAGACTTGTAGGCAGGCACCCAGACAGTTACTCCCTGGAACAACGTAGCGAACAGGTAAGCAACCATCAACGAAGCGCTCAGCAAAGCTAGCATCAAGTCTTTCTTTCTAGAGAGATATGGGACTAGTAAAGCAATGAAGCTACCTTGAGAAATTGACACGATGCAGTTCAGGTATGGGAAGAAGTAAGATACGTTAGCTGTGGCGTACGTTGCTAGTAGCACCATTAAGCCTACGAAGAGATCTAAAACACTCTTCTTAACAAAAGCTCTGTACGCGAAGTATGCGAGCATCAAAAGCGAGATGATGAAAGGAGCCCCACTACTCCATATGAAGTTCTGCGGGCTTGCTGACGCGTACTCCTGCACAGTACCTACCAACACGTGCGTCATTTCCCCTAAACCCATCGCGGCCAGACCCTTACCTTTCAAGTGGAGGAAGCCTGTAGTAAGTCCCACGAGACCGCCCACACCTATCAAGACTATCAAGAGCAAGTAGATGAAACGCCACTTAGTTAAGAGAGGGTACTTTAACTTAACTACTTTCTGAGTCGCTACGTGCTCTAATAGTAGAGCAATACCTATAACGGCAAAACCTAACGGTATTAGTATGCCTACACTCAAAACCAGGTATAAGGGGCCGTAAAAAGGCAGTATAGCTATAGTCAAAGCAAGAGGTAATGTCTCAAAACCCCAAAGTATTAAGTCTTCTTTAGCAACCTTAGTTATCAGGGGTTGCAGAACCAACTGCAAGAAAATAGCTGCTAGAAGTAAGTTGAAGCCCGCCCACCCGGCGGCAGTCAAGGACATGAAAATACCGCACAGTAACGCGTCAACGTAACTCCTTCTCTTCCAGGTTCTCACGTGGAAGTATGTAGCCAGGAAAATAAAGCCTAATCCAGCAGAGTACTTTACTGTGAAGCCCGCTAACTGCCTGCTATTAAAGATTATCGCCGCCACTAAAGAAGAAACGGCGGCGGGGATGTCACCCCACAATTCCCTAGTAGTTAAGTAGATGCCTATTAAGGACAATATGAAGAAAACTACAGGAACATACATCATCCACTCATACAAGCTCAAACCAGGACTGAATAAGCGTGCTACATAGTATGTAATAACAGAAAACATCGGTGTTAGAGGCAGGGAAGACCTAACAAAGTCTCTCCCCCAAGGATACCAGAAAATATGTGTTTCCTCGTTATGCTCGTTTAAGCTGAAGAAATAAGCGAGACCCTTCTCAAGAAGCTTCTCAGCAGTCCAATACTCTGAGTAAGGGTCTAATTCATTCAACATAGGTCCGTAACCTGATTCAAAAGAATTAAAGACTGGATAAAGCCTAAGATAAGAACCAATCACCGCTGAAGCTAGTAAAACCACTAAAGATACCAGCATAGTGACGTGTTTTCTTCTCAATCCACGGAAGCCCAAACTCATCTAATCACCTGCTAAAACTAATTAGCTTAAAGCATAATAAAGATAAGCCGTCATAGCCCGGCACAAATGACGCGATTAAGACTGTGAAGAAGATATTATATTGTAAGTGTGTCAAACATGCTCACCTACCCGTAAAAGAAAGAGGGTGTTCAGGTCCTCCCATAAATTATGCGTTCTTCGCTGAAAAGCTTTATTGAAATATACATTAAGCACAGAATAACTAGCAAGAGAGCTACTAAGTGTGTTAACGCGTTATTCAGCATGCCGAGAGCAACGAATTTTATGAATAAAGACGCGTGCGTGTAGGGTACTAGGTATAGTATCCACTTATAGGTTTCGTTGAGTTGTTCGATATCTACGTATAAAGATATGAAGAACACTATAGTGGCGACACTAATTATCACCATCGAAGATGCTTGAGCAGCTCTGTAGCTCCCAGACCTAATCACCGCGGGAGTCACTAGAGCGAGAGAACTTAAGACAGAGAAGTATATAGCTATGAAGTGAGCTAGCATGACACTCCCTGGGATCAAGAAGAACAAGTTGACTCCGTAAACTAGTGAAGGCACGTAAGCAAACAAAAGAAGCCCTAAAGCGTTAGTGAAGCCTGTGAGCAACCCTATTAGGGACGTCGAGACTACTTTACCTAGTATTAGAGCGTGCCTGGGCACTGGCGTACTTAACAGAGCTTCTAAAGTCTTCCTCTCCTTCTCACCTATCACAGAGTCTGTTATGTAAGCTGTTGAGGGGGTAGTAACGAATATGAGGCTGAAAGAAAGAAACCTCGAAATGTAGACCTTGAGTGCTTCCTCGTAACTAACAGGTGCGCCGCCAACCCCCACAACACTTACTCGAGCTTCAACAGGTCTTAAAACAGAATCTACAGAGACGTTTACTCCAGCAACACTACTTAACTCAATCACCTTGAGTGAAGCTAGCCTAAAATTCAAGTCGTTAATTACGTTCGATATGATACTCTCTACTTGGTCCGCCTTGCTAGACCCTAAAGTCTTGATGAGCTCTAGTCTAGCTCTGTCAGTCAGTGAGGTTAGGTTTTTCGCGAACCCCTCCCTAATTATGATTGTAGCATCTACGTTGCTAGCAGCGCCGTATAACACATGAAAGCCGTACTTCTCTAGAGCCCCACTAACTTCTCTTAAGAAGTCTTCAGAAGTTATATTAACTCCTCCTAGGTTGCCTGAAGAACTGTCGTAGTTGATTACTGCTACATAACCTGGCTGAAGTCCTTGAGCATAAATTGAGGTTAAGCTCATGAGTGGGAGTATAAAGAGTGGCAGGAAAGCAATCACTGCTAAAGTGCGTATATCGCGTAGCATGTCTTTAAGTTCTTTCCAAATAACTACGTAGACGGGATTCATGACTCTTCACCAGCCAAGCTTATGAAGACTTCCTCGAGGTTCTTGCTACCGTACGCGCGTATCAAGTCTTTCGGAGGACCCTGAACTACTATGCGTCCTTTGTTTATTAGAGCTACCTCATCACACAAGTCTTCAACTTCAATCATGTTATGTGATGAGAGGATTATCGTGACTGAGTTGCTCCTAGAGTATTCTTTGAGAATCTTACGTATCGCGTACGCTGAGAACACGTCAAGACCTGATGTAGGCTCATCTAATATGACTAGCTTAGAACCTATCATTAAGGTCCTCGCTATAGCTACCCTCCTAACCATCCCCTTACTATATTCTGAGGTTCTCCTGTTGAGGTCTCGCTCACTCAAGCCAGAAATCTTAGCACCTACTTCAGCAACTTCTAACGCTTTAGTAGTTTTACCGTAGTAAAGCATCGCGTAGTAGTAGAGGTTCTCCCAGCCAGTCAAGCGCGAGTAGAGTCCAGCGTCTTCAGGCAAGTAAGATATGTACCTCCTGATTAAGACTCTATTCTCGGGTAAGCTGTAATCAAGTACTCTGACAGTACCTTCATCCTGTTTAAGTAGGGTAGCTAAGATCCTGAGTAAGGTAGTCTTGCCAGCACCGTTAGGACCTATCAACCCGAAGATAAGTCCCTCATCAATCTCTACGCTTACCCCATCAAGAGCTCTAATCTTCCCAAAATTCTTCACTACCCCCTGCACAGACACTACTTTACTCGTGCTAGACATCCTCGCTAACCCGAGATACTCTATGTTTTAATAGCTTAATATCCTGACTAAAGATACATTCATGAGAGTATTAGGAGGACTTCATTAATGGCGAGCAAGCACTTCAAAAATGTTCTCGTAGTTGGTGGCGGGAATGTAGGAGTCTTATTAACTTACGCGTTAATTAACTCGGGTGCGAGATTAAGTGCTCACGTGTTAGTTAGGAACCCTCAACACTTAGAGTTTCTTAAGAGGGAAGGAGTCAAAATATTTACTGCTGAAGGTTCTTTACTGAGGCTTGGAGGGTCTTACTTCATATCTTACGAAGACCTAAGGATGCTTGATTTATTTGACTTAATACTAATAGCTACTAAAGCTTATGATTCCTTAGAGGCTATCAAGACTGTAAAAGAGTATTTAAGAGATGAGGGTGTTTTAGTAACGTGCCAAAATGGCTTAAGGTCTTACGAGGAAGCACTCAAGATCTTAGGTCCTGAAAGAACAGCCACTATAGTGCTAAATCATGGAGTGTTTAGGATAGGGCTTCAAGAATTCAAGTGGATTGGCGGATCTACTAGTTATTTAGGTAGTAAAGGCGTTCCAAAAGAAGTGCTATCCTCTGTAGCATCTTTACTTAAAGACCTTCACGTTCAGGTAGTTGAAGATATAGAGCCTTATAGATGGCTTAAACTAGCTGTTAATGCAGCCATAAATCCTCTAACCGCCTTATACGAGGTGAAGAACAAGTTTATAGCAATTGATGAAAACCTCTCTAGGATAGCCGCGATGGTAGTAGCAGAAGTTCAGGAGGTGGCTGAGAAATACGGAGTAAAGATGCCTACAGACCCCCTAGGAGAAGTAATGAGAGTAGCTAAAGCAACTGGAGAAAACTACTCGTCAATGCTTCAAGACATAATGCATAAGAAGAAAACAGAGATCGACTACATAAATGGCGAGGTGGTCGTGAGGGGAAGAGAAGTAGGCGTGCCTACACCCGTCAATGAGGTTTTGTGGTTAATGATCAAATATAAAGAATTCCTTAAGAGTGTTGCCTTAGAGTAAGTCTTGACCGAAACTGATCAGCTAGGTTAACCTCAATATTATTAACTCTTTGAAAGTCTTAGTTATAGGATGTGAATGAGTTCCAAGATTTACCCGCACGATTTTCTGAAGAAAAAGAAGCTCGGCGAGAAGATAGTGATGGTTACCGCGTACTCTTACTATGATGCGCTCTTAGCTGATAAGGCAGGTATTGACGGCTTACTTGTGGGAGATTCTCTTGGGATGGTCGTAATGGGCTATTCTTCAACGTTACCAGTCACTCTTGATGAAGTGAAGCATCACCTTAAGGCGGTAGTGAACGCGAGACCCAGAGCTCTAGTAGTGGGTGACATGCCTTTCCTATCTTACGAGGTTAGCAAGACTGAAGCCATCCGAAATGCTGGAGAACTAATCAAGATGGGAGCAGACGCGGTTAAAATAGAAGGGGGTTCAGAAGTCTCGGAGATCGTGGAGGCCCTGACTAGAGTAGGCATACCAGTAATGGGTCATATAGGACTCAACCCACAAAGATACTTAATGCTAGGCGGCTACAAACTTAGAGGTAAGAATGTTGAGGACGCTCTAAGCATTCTTGAGTCAGCTAAGGCTCTCCAAGACGCGGGAGTCTTCTCAATAGTTATCGAGTACACGACTTGGCAGGTAGCTGCGGAAGTGACTCGCGCGACTAAAGTACCTACTATCTGCATAGGTGCCGGCGCAGAATGTGACGGGCAAATACTAGTAATTCATGATCTCCTAGGGATAAACCCCACACCACCACCCTTCGTCAGGAAATATGCCGACTTATATAACGAGATACAGAGAGCTTTAAGCAGATACGCTGAAGACGTGAGAAAAGGCGTCTTTCCAGGACCTAACGAATTCTGGGGAATGAGTGAAGACGAGCTAAAGAAATTTAAAGAGCGCTTAGGAGTCGTGAAGAAAGACTAAGTAGAAGCTTCGCGTGAGAACAATTCTGAGCTTCACGCAGTTTCCACATTCAAAGAATTATCTCGTGCTTACAGACTCACAAAAGTTAGTGTCGCGAGCAAGAGCTCTTACCCACTTTCCTAGTTTGACTCAACACCTAATTAACAGGTCAGATTTCGAGAGTTCTTCTAGCCTATTCATTATATGCTTGAGTACCTCAGCTAAGATCAGGTTATTATCGTATCTCTCCAGTATCTTAGAGAGGTCTTTTCTGGGAGTAGAACTTAATTTCTGAGCATACTCAATCATTTTAGGCACTGCCCTGACAACATTATCAACTATCGTTATAGAAGCTGCCCTAGCAGTTCTAGAAAGAGGATTGAGATCTATTGCTATGACAGTCTTGCCAAGTCTCCTCAAAGCTTCAGTTCTATCACCGTCTTCAAGAGGTACTAATACAGTGTCTGCTATCAATATTCCCCTAGGACTCACTTTTCTTCTCTCACTCATAAGCTCAGGTATTTCAGCGATAGCGTCGTCTACGCCAAGTACCTCATGCGCGCCGTGAGCTCTGAGAACCTCAGCTATCTTCGCTACACGATCCTCACTCCTATAAAACAAATTGACTTCTAGTTTAGCGTTAACGGCTTCAGCTAACTTAACTATTTCCCCAGGAACTAAGGCAGCGACATTACCGTTGACTGAAATCACGGGATTATTAGATAGTAGTAGGGCGGCTACAGCAGCCTCTATGGCTCTCACTGCCGGTTCTATAGTTACCTCACCTATTAAGTAATCAAAACACTCCCCCCTTCCGTGAGCTATTAACCCAGCCATAGCAACATACCCTTCTTCAAAACCCTTAATTAACTTCTCTCTTATCAGGAGTGACTTGTACCTGGGGTGCGTGGGCGGTATGTTAACCTCCAACTAAGCTCACACCTCCACATTAACACTAGTATAGAGTCCTAAATACCTACTAGCGCGTGAGGTTCGTTAAGTTAGGAAGTCAGTGAGATTTATATTTTTATTGAGGCACCTTCGTGAGTTAGCTTAAAGACCCCTAAGACTCTGCTGAAACTTCTTCTTAAAACGCTCATGAGTTCCTCATCTGGTTTGTCTGAAATCACTACTAGAGTACCTTTCTTAATGAAGTACGTTATCACGCCCCCAGAGCTTAGATGTTTGTGAAGAGTTTCTCTAAGTTTCTCTTCTGTTTCTTTACTCATGAATACTGCCCTACTAAACTCGACACTCAACTCAAGAAATCTGTCGAAGGTCGGTTCTGCGATAAACTTCCTGAAAGCTCTCTCACCAGCTTCTTTTATTGAGCTCCAGTAATCTCTGAGCATCTGTGGTGTCGTCATCTCTCTCCTAATGATGCATGGAATTATACTGATAGAATCTCTTACTGGAACTACATCCAACTCACTCACTCCCGGAGCTCCTGGCTTAAGCCTAACTACTAGGCCCCCACCACGTAATTCTGCGACTACGTCGCCTAATCCAGTCATCAACGACACTTCAGCTTCGTGTGCTATGACACCCACCCTGTTCAGCGTTAGGGGCTTCCCTAAATTACTTAGTGCTGACGCCGCTATCACTATAGAGAGAGCGGCACTAAACCCTAAGCCTTCCCCAAGATGTGACGGGGAAGTTATTTCAGCGTAGACTCTGTCCGCACCAACTATTCTCTTCACTACGTTCACAATGTCATGCTTGAGGACGCTAGAGTTAACTAGTACTTCATCCTTAAGAGCGTCTTTCTTGATTTCCGCCTCAACAGGTGGTTCTAGGGTTATCCCAGCTCCTAAAGAGCCTGTCGTTAACGGATTATTAGTTACGTGCGGAACCCAAAAACCGGATATGTGTAACGGTATCTTAATACGCATTTCTGAGTTCCTCTTTAATCAAGTCTAGTATTTTCCTAGCTACTACTTCCTTAAGAGACTTACTTACTAACTCTTTACGCCCTTTCTTACTGATTAAGAGTACTTCGTTATAGTCGACTGTGAAGCCTACATCACTCCTGCTAATGTCGTTAGCTACTATAACGTCAAAACTTCTCTTCTCTAGTTTCTCTAGAGCTAGCTCAGCTAACTTACTTACTTCTCCTTCAGCCGCTTCAGCCGCGAAACCTACTAGGAGACCTGAAAATTCTTTTCTTATACTTAGCGATATCTTCGGCGTAGCTTCTAGTTCGACAGATAAGAACCCTACTTCAGATTTGATCTTTCCCTCAACATACTTCTTAAACCTGAAGTCAGCAGGTGCTGCGGCTAGTACAACCACGTCATACTTCCTGTTCTTAACCTCACTTAATACTGCGTCAAGCATCTCCTCGGTGGTGGTAACGCTAATGCTCCTTACGTAGTGTGGCTTCTTAGTCGATAGAGGTCCGTGAACTAATGTTACGTCTGCTCCGCGGAAGTACGCTTCCCTAGCTATGGCTATACCCATCTTACCAGAACTAGCGTTAGTCAAGAATCTCACGCGGTCTAGGTACTCTCTCGTAGGCCCAGCAGTTACTAGGATTTTAATATTTCTTAAGTCTCTACCTCTTAACGTTGATGCTTCTATGGCCGCAATAATGTCGTCGTTCTCTGGCAGTTTAGCTCTCGTGTTGGAGATGTCTGGCGGAACTACTACTACACCGAATTCTTCAAGCTTCTTCATTGCTTCGTTTATTGGCGGCGAGTACCACAGACCTGAATGCATAGCAGGCACTACCACGACAGGTTTTCCAAGACCTAACACGTTTACAGCGGTTAGTGAGACGGGATTATCACACACGCCGTGAGCTAACTTACTTATGATGTCTGCCGTAGCAGGGGCTATCGCGAAAGAAGACACTTCTCTACCTAAAGAAACATGACCTACCTCCCCCCTAAATTCTGTTAAGACTCTACTACCAACAGCCCACTCAACTAAAGTAGGGTTTAGTAATTCCGTAGCTGCTTTAGACATAACAGCGTACACGTCCGCACCTCTCCTGACTAACTCACGCATAACGTCAATAACTCTGTAAATAGCTACTGAGCCTGTAAGCCCGAAGCCTATCTTAACATTACTTAAGTGGTTTGAGACACTACCTCTAATCTCGTCTGCCGGGTGAGACTCTAGCTCTTTCAACATTACTCATCCAAACATAATTAAAATACTAAAATAATAATTATTCTAGGGTCTTTAAGGTGACCTCAGTACACATAAGAAAAGCAAAGCCTGAAGACCTTCTGGAAGTCATAAACATTAACATGATATCACTCAAAGAACACTACCCTGAAGACTTCTGGAGACACCACTTAGAGATGTGGGGTGAAGCTTTCTTAGTAGCTGACTTAGACTCTAAGGTAGTAGGGTACGTTATGTGTAGGGTTGAGAGAGGCCTAGGCTATATCAATAAATCACTACTTAAGAAACTAGGACACATAATAAGCATAGCTGTCCACCCAGACTACAGGGGTAGGGGCATAGGATACTCTCTCATGGTTGAGGCGCTGAGGAAATTAAAAGAATTCTATAAAGTTAGTGAAGTCTATCTTGAGGTTAGAGTGAGTAATGAGTCAGCCATCAAGCTGTATGAGAAGCTCGGCTTTAAAAAAGTCCAGAGAATAAGGTTTTACTATCTTGACGGTGAAGACGCTTGGTTAATGGCTAGAGAAGTTTAAGTTCTTGAGCCGAAAACTCTCCGATACTCAAGTAAGTTTCAAGTCTAAGAAGAGAGTATCTCTACCTAATGAGTAGACCCTAATTCCACCATAGCTTGTGTAGCACTCAGAGTTGCTTGAGCTAACAAATACGTACGGCTTAACATAATCTAGGAAATCTTTGAGTTCTGGTAGTCCCGACCTAACCCCAAACTCCGGCACGAAGTCGCATAAGCCGTAGGCGGGAAAGTAAGAAAAGAGCAAGATTCTTTTTCTTGACTGATTACTTAACAATACACGTAGTCTCGAGATAGCGTGCCAGGGGTCTATACCTCCTACACCTGCTATCAGGTAATCACCTAAGTCAGTTAAGCGGGCGTCTAGTAAAGCACCTAAATTTCTGGCAGTCTTGGTTACGTATATGTCGTCATGCTTGCTAGTCACTATAAAGAAGTTTTTGAGGACTGAACTCACGTAGTATAGGGGTATTCTAGGTGCTCCCACGAAAACGTAAGCACTCACACTACTGTCTACGTGAGAGTAGAGCTCTCTTGAGAGTTTAAGTCGTGCTCCGTTCAGTATTCTGAGTAACATAGGTACTCACCTGATATAATGCCAAGCCAGCAGCAACTATGTCTGAAGTACTTCCAGGATTTAACTCGTTCTCCCTAACGTAGTTGTCTATACGTTCCCACACCTCTTCACCGATACTGGCTCTTAGAACAGATAAATGCTTGAGTAGTAGGGCGCTGTTGAGGTTCTTGCTTTTAAGCACTAAAGTATCTAGGTTGCTTGAGAGCACCTTCGTATGCGTTGTCGTGACAGAGCCTAATAGTGTACTTAGGGTAGGCTTTTCTTCAAGTAGACTTTCATGAACTCCCAGAACTCTCTTGAAGCCCGTCACTATCTCATGACTAACTACGTCCAAGTACATAGAGTCTTTCAAAACATCCCACAAACTGAAGTTCTTTAGTGCCGAGTCAGTTTCAACGTTAACTGAGGGTATCCTCCCGAAATACTCGCCTAAGTGACTTATCGAGGCTTTCTTTAACGCCAGATAGAAATCCTTGTGAGTCTCTTTCTTAAGTCCATCAATAATTACTTGGTGATACTTAGTAACTACTTTGTCTACGGCAGCTATTGAATCACCACACACTAGAGCCTTAATTACCACGTAAAGGAGGGGGGACGCGAGCATTAAGTACCCGAAAGCAGTGTTGGTCTTGAGGAGCGGGTGAGTGCTGGCACTCTCGACATACTTTAGCAAGTACGAGCCTAACCTGAGGTCTTTGCTAGTGATCGCGTCTCTAGCAGTCTCCTCCAGCGAGGGTCTCAGAACGTTAGGGGTGTACACGAAGTGAATTATGTTTAAGTCTTTCACGCTCTTATACCCGCTGACTGTGCTTAGCTTGAAGGGAGCTAAAGCTTCTAAAAGTATTGATGTCGAGAATATATCTATTACCACGTTTACTCTGGTCTTAAATAACGTGTCTTGAAATACTCCTCCCAACTCACTCACTAACTAGGTTTATCTGCCAAGCTTTAATACAACGTGTATTTTGTCTATTTCGTTCTCTAACAACTCACGCCACTTCTCCCCTATAGCTACTATAGAGAATAAGCCTACGGGCGTGGCTCCACTCATGCGTATCAGCTTCACGAGAGCTGAGGAAGTTCTCCCACTATTGAGTAAGTCATCAACTATTAAGACTCTATCACCTACTTTAAGAGATTCTGACGGCATGAAGAGAGTAATTACTGCTGGGGGGTCTCTCGCTATATAGCTTACTTGGTTGTAATTCTTGACTCCCACTTCAGGCCTTTTCCTGACGATAACTAACTTAGACTCAAGTATGTCTGCTATCATCACCCCTAAAGGTATGCCGTCGACCTCAACAGTGACTACTGCATTCACATTATATCGGTAGAACTCTTTGTAAGCAACGTAAGAAAGTATCTTCAGAATAGGCACTTCATATATTATGGGGGATAAGTTAATTATGTTGTCACCCACCTCTACCAGCTTATTCCTAAGTATCTCTTCAACTATGCGTTGGTTCGTTAATAACTCAAACAACTCTATTGATCTCTCTTTAGTAGGGCGTATGCGCTTATTGATATATCTCCAGAGACCCGGCGCTGAAAGTCCGGTCAGTTCTTCCAGCTCTTTATATTTTAGGATCTTCTTATATGCCCTCAGCAACTCAACAGCCATTAAACGTATGTCAGTAAGCAACTCATACACCTCTTTCAATAATTGTATTAATTCAAACCTTAATAAATCAAGGCCATTAATACTACAAATTAATTAATGCGTTGAAATATTGCTTTGCGTTCTTAACTCGTAATCTACTAACTCGTCAATTATTAAAGACAGTTCTTTAAGGCGACTGTGAGTCACTAGCTAGGCTTAGCACCCCCTACAGCTTTTTCCAGGAAGTTCGGGTCTCCTAAGTCATTAGCTAGTTCTTTAGTTATTGCTTTCAGTATGTTAGTAAAGCTTTCGTTTAAGTTAATTACTTCGTCATAGACTATCAGCCTAGGCTGCTCGCTAGTCGCTACAACAACTAAAGAAACACTAATACCTATCTCTTCTGTAATGTAGTTCTTGATTTTGATTAGTTTCTTCATGTAGACCTCACTTTTTTGAGGAGGTATCTCAGCTACTAGAGTTAAAGACCTCACTTAAACCACCAGACTATATCTTGTTAAACACCTTACTTTTAAGGACTTACCTACACTTACATGAGTTCTCCTCCAGATCTAAAGAACTCAAAATTAGTCTTGACGCTACTAAGGTATTACGTTTCTTCTTTAACGACGTTAATAATGTTTAAAGCTTAAGTTTATATGCAACGAGCCCCCTATTATTATCGGGGTGAGATATTGGAGAAAGTCAACACTTTTAAGGATGTTAGGAAGAAACCGAAGATTATTTACGAGGACGAGGAAATAATGGTTATGAAAGCTCCTAGTGATGAAGAACTTGAAGAAATAGTGCTCTCAATTATTGAGAGTAGAGGCAGGCCACTAACTTGGAAAGAATTAAGAAAAGAATTAAGTGGTCTCGTAGGAGAGGACAGGTTGAGGAAGACTCTATTAAAATTAATAGATAAAGACTTAGTAGTTGAGATGATAGACGGCACTTTCGGACTTAAAGATATGGAAGCAACATACATACCTAGAAAGATAAAAAAGAGGGTAAGACCGCTATCACCAAAGAAATTCAGAGTGAAGTGGGGGCCCTTAATAGAAGCTAGAGGAAGTATCTCAGCAGCAATACAATACTTAAAAGAAGCTAGAAGCAAGAAATTATCAAGTACTGCAGTAAATTAATCCTTATGCAAGAATCTCCAGCACGTCCTCGTATTATCTCGAAGCGGCTTAATACTTCTATCAAGTCAGGTAATGTTTTAGTAAATTCAAGAGTTGGTTTTTCTCTAGAATAAAGAGTTTTCAGGTACTCAATAATTAAAAACCACCTACTTCTTCCATCTCATCTATGAGTTCTTCAAGTTCTTTTTCACGTATCTGCTCCTTCAGCAACTTGATGAACTTAGCTCTATCTATGACCCCGAATACGTAGATAAGTATTGTGGGAGTCAACAATATCACTAACAACGCGAGATCTGCTACTACATCAGGTACTAGCGACCCCGTAAATTTAGTTAAGTCTATGATTTTAGGGAAGCCGGGAGATATTGATGGAAGACTCCTGTTCAAATTCCACACAATTAAAGATATCATCGCCCAGTTCGTAGCGAAGTTCATCGCGGCAGGCATTCGAGGACCTATCATGAGGCCTGGAACTCTCTTTTTAGTTATTGGCGGTAACAAGACCGAACCCATCATCCCCATCTGATCTTCTATCACGTGCATCCAATACCCCAGCATGGCTGCTAGAGTCAAGTAGAGGTAATTCCCGTAACCTAAGAAAAGCAGTATAGGGATTAAGAAAATCGAGAATATGAAACCCGCGGTAAAGCTGTGAGTAAAGCCTCTGTGCCAAGGTATGAATTCTTCCTCAACTACTCCCTCCTCAGAGTTCTTGACGAAGCCTATCTCTGGACCACTAAACGCGTCAATTATAGTCGGTCTAGGATAAACTTTCTTGAAGGGGTGTTTCGTGCTAGCCTCGCCAAGCGCCCTATAGTAGGGGACTCCAGTATTCTCGACTGGCAAGCCCCCAGTAGATACTAAAGGCCCCATCAAAACACGTATCTTCTTATTAGAAGAATCATAATGAATGAGAAATCTTCTGTAGACGTCTCCCGGCATTCTTATGTTATAGATCTTCACAGTAACTCTCTTGCCAGTCTCGTAAGCTAAATCAATAGCTTTAGCTACTAACCCGGCAATATAGTTTGGGTGGGGAGCGTCAGCAACATTCCAGTACGGGTTGCCCTCAGCGTCGACGTCCATGTAGCCTGGAACCCTAACCCTCATACCCACGCTTAACTCGTCACCAATGATTTCCTTTAGTCTCTGACAGTCCTCATACTTAGCAACAACTCTAATCTCTCCAGAGTCGTCCTCTACTACGAACTCAGTAAGTTCTTCGCTGTGTGTTGTCACGGCCTTCACAACACCTTCTATGTAGTAGAACTGCCATCTATTCTCAGGTCTTAACTTGCTGATCAGTATTCTTCGCGGAGACACTCTCAATTCACTGTCTTGCGGCGCTGGATCTACTAATACGTCACGTCTCCATAAGAACCTCCTAAACTTAAAGTCTATGAAGTCTGGCAAGTAGGCGTAGAATCCTGTTATTACAGGCCATAAAATCCCTCTAGCCAGGTCTTCAAGTAGTGGGGTAAAGAAGGTAGACATCGCAAGACCTGAGAGGTAGTGTGTCCAGCCCCTCACGTCACCTCACCTACTGCCTAGTAGGTTGAGCAGCATGCCTGAAGTTCCAGTCATATTAAGTAGTACTGGCAAGATCAGTGCTCCTAAGCAGTAGCTAATCCTAGTATTAAAGACTTGCGCTGTGAAGCCCAGCGCTGTCGCGACAGCAAGTAATAGAATACCTACGGGACCTGTTATGAGGTAAGTCAGCAAAACGAGAAATACCGCGACGACCAGCGATACGTGAACGTAGCTAATCACTGAGAGGAGTCTAGAAACAGCTTTAGAGATGTAGAGAGTAGCTATGAAGGAGATCGCGGCCACTAAAATTATAGTGAATCCAGCGTAATAAAACTCAAACCAGGTTTTAGGCGTGTAGATGCTGCCAATCAACCAAGCCACAGCACCTCTAGTAACTCTAGCTGTAGGCATGAAAAGAAGGAATAAAGCACCAACGTAGTAGATGACACGAGCAGCTCCCTGACTGACTACGAACGTATCATCGCCCTTCCCACTAGCTATATGACCTCCTATCAAGGCACCCATGCCGCCAGTTATGACCGGAAAGAACGCAGCTATCCCCCCACCTATAACTCCTGACGCGACACCATTCACTACGGCCGTAAAGTGAGTCTCTACAGAGTCTCTAGTGTCTTGCTTGGGTAGGGTCTTCCTTGATAAGAGGTTTCTAATAACCCATGACATGCCGAAGAAACCTATGAAGAGTGGGGTTAGCCTCGCGTAAGCAGCTTCAACAGGTAGCAAACCCGTGTAGGTAGTTATGAAGCCTAAAATGCCTGACGTGAAGAACACGAAAACCCCGCCAAGTATTTGCCTCCACGCAACTAAAAGTCTCTTAAAACCTGTCTCCTCCCTATCTCCTTCTTTAGGCCACTCACTTAAGAACAGAAATAAAACCACCGCGACAAGTACCCACGTATAGTAGGGGCTAAACAAGTTGTATACTACTGGCATAACGTAAATCCCGATCGTCAAGCTAAACACGCTTAAGAATAACGCGCCACCGAGTGCACCGATTAAGTATAGTAAGACTACCTTATGACCCTTACCCAACATCAAGTATCTCTGGCTAGGAAACAGCATGAGCATCATAGACTCGTCAGCTACACTAAGATACGTTGACGCTATGGAACTGGCGAACGAGAACGCTATTACAGCGCCTAAAGCAAAGTAAGGTAACGCGTAGGGATTAAGGGTTATGAAGCTAGGCGCTAGCAAAACAACTAAAGCTAGCAGATTGTATATGTGGAAGCCAGGCATCCAAGAAAAAACTAGTCCTAATGCTGAGCCAGTAAGACTCCATAAGAGGACGTCAAGCGGGGATATGAAGACTTCCATCACGTAACACCCCCGTCATTTTACTATCAGTCCGCTGACACTGTATACTATTATCTCCTCAGTTGACCCGTACACGTCTCTATAACCTGCAACAGTTATGAGAGTTCCTTGAGTAGGCAAACTAAACTCAAGTTCACTAACTACTGAACGCGGAACAAACACCAGTATGGTTTTATTGCTTGGGTCCGTCACGTAGATTTGCCAGTCATTTCCCGAAGTCGAGCGAGAACTCACAACTGTAACATTAATCAACATTACTGGCACTCCCCACCCAATACTCAACGCTTGCTCAACACTTACGACAAGAGGGCTCTTAAGCTCTATCAACTTAACACTAAATAATGTAACGGTCGTGGCGTCCCGAACTGTGCCGTTTATCCTGAAGACAGATTTCCAACCGACGACCACGGGATCTATATTACTTGCTAGTTGAGACCTACTCATAGTCACGTTCACCGCATAGTAACCGTCTAGCGATGTAAACTCAACGTAGTACACCCCACTAACGTACTTTATCTTAGAGAACACGCCGACGAAAGACACGTTCTTGTCGATATACTGACTTACTTGACTTATTTCTATCGGTATGAATGCGGGCGTGGGTGGCGGCGTAGTAGGTGTTGTGATACCTTCAATTCTAATACCATTTTCGCTGAAAACAACTACCTCCTCAAGAGACCCGTAAACGTCTCTGTAACCAGCAACACTGATGACTGTATTCACTCCTGGAATCGAGATTCCTGTTCCTCTAGCAACGCTTGAAGGCACGAAGATTCTTATTGAGCCAGTACTGTCTTCTACGTCTATCTGCCAGCTCCCGCCTGACGTCGTGTAAGAGTTTCTCACGATGACGTTCCTCAAAATAACTATTGTTCCGTAAGCTTCCTGTAAAGCCTCACTAATCGTGAGGCTCGGGGGCTGAACTACCTCAATGACTGACATGTTAATTAACTCAATGATCGACTCGCTTCTCACTAACCCGTAAACCCTCAGTTTTGACCCAACACCAACACTCCAGGGATCTATAGTCGTGACTAGGGTAGACCTATCACAGAGACCCACTGCTTGTGCGCCACTCTCATCACTAGAAAGGTAAAGCAAGTACATGTACGTAGGTGAGTCATATCCGAGCTTAGTTAATCTACCCGTAAGTGTCACGTACTTACCTACGTAAGCGGGAAGCTCACTTATGTCTATTTCTTTAGCTTCTTCTGCGAGACTCTCAACACGTATTTCCTCAATACTTCTCGGAACTATCTCTGGTGAGGTTCCTCTATAGTAGTAGACAACACCACATACTGTGACGTTATTTCTGGCGACTTGCAGCCTGCCCCACAAGCTACTGAATACTTCACTATTCGCGTACATGTATTGCAGAATATTAGGCACGAGTACCGTGACGCTGCCGGCTCTAGTGTCAAGATTTAGTAGTAGGCCAGAACTAACTATCCTAGGGTTTGAGACTAAGCCGTTAGCGCACACATACTGAAACTGAGAGACATTACTTAAGTTATTCACGAAGACAGGCTCTCCGCCAGGCCTCTCATATATGTAGACTGAGCGCGCGTCCTGCAAGTAAGCATACGTAAAATCTTCTCTAACTCTCACTTGAACAAGAATTCTCACTCGGTCACCAACCATCGGAACCTTATTCATTTTAAGAAGTTCTGTTGAGGTCGGGTCATAAACAAATATCGTGAAAGACTCCTCCGTAGACCCGTCACTTACGTAGAGTGTTATCCTGACTTTACCTCCCGCCTGCAACTCTGCTCTAGGAGGCTCTACAACTACACCCTCTATATACACTGTCGCGTAATTCATTAAGAAGTTGCCTACTAACTGGCTAATCGGCATTACCGGCGTAGGAGCATAATATGAAACTAAGTATATCCCTGTTAAGCCTATTAAGACTAGGGTTACAGCTACTACACGGAGAAAACCGACGTCATACAACTTACGGGGAGTAGTCTCAGGATAAAACAGATATTTTTCAATCTCAGTCAAATCTTTTTCTGTTTTTATAGTTATCCCCATGATAACTTAAACTAGACGAGATTAATTAAGATTGCTCCACGTTCGTTGTAGGATGACCCTCTAGATAGTCGTATGCGAGAGAAGCAATTCTACTGAGGAGCCTGAAGCAGGCATTCTTCTCATCAGAGAGTGAGGTTCTCGGCTGCAATATGGGTAATGTCTTTAAAAATTTCTAGAATAAAGCAAGTTATTTTATGGGAGTCACTTGCCTGTAGATGTTATAATAGTAACTAATGGGTCTCCTTTAGGTGAAGACTTAGTTAAGCAGGTCTGGATTACAGCGCAGAAACTATTTCATGAATACGGTTTAGAAGTTTACGTGATACCCTACATGTCGAGAGAATCGCGAGTGACACTGATAATAAATAACGTAGAGTTTGTAGTATCAAGAAAACTCACGCCCGAGGAAATCGAGGATTTAATCCTTAGCGCCTGCGAAGGTGAGGGAGCAACTAAAGACATAGCTTTAATAGGAGCTGTCTTCTACGACGAGAACGAGTTCGGGAACGCGCAAGTAGCTTGAGTACAGGGGTAGTGGGCGGGGTTCGGGTTTCAGGTTGGTTGATGTTGTTCGTTGTTGATCCTTGGCTTCATAGACCTCGAAGCGCTTTTCATCGGTGCCCACGCCATCGGTCTCCACTCTTTCAGGGTAACCCCACCCACAGCTCACCCTCATCTAGCTCTGGTTCATTGCTGTAGGGAAACCCCACATCCTGGCTTTGAATACCCTACCTACTCGAGTCTTTACCACTTACCTACATTGTAGGCAGGCTCAACCCACAATATCACATCAACCCTATAAGTCTCACGAAACCCGGAAGAGCCGCAATTGGCTTCACGTCTCTACACGAGACCTTGAAGTCGTTGCGATTATGTTGCAAATACTGAGTTCTTCCCAAGACCCGTAACGCCCCATGACTCTAATATCTAGTTCTTCGAGTAGTTTGTAGCGGAAATCTTTCTTGAGCTTAAGTATCCTCCCATACTTCTCTAAATATGATCTAGCGAATACTACTTCCCTCACTTTAATGCCTAGACTCTTCAACTCAGAGAAATTCTTGATGAGTATCTCGGTTTTACTAGCATCGTGTTTTAGCGGGGTCAACACATAAATCATCAAGTACTTGTCTTTCAAGTAATTAACGTTGCTTTTCAGGATTATTATGTGTGAGGCCACATACCTTTTTCTGCCTAGGGCGTAAGCAACTACTTCATTATCGCTTATCTTATGGTCTGCTTTACAGATTATGAGTGAGATGCTGTAGGGTAGGCGTGCGTAACTC